>SLOD01000144.1 GCA_007132725.1 Candidatus Sumerlaeota bacterium | reverse complement strand
TCCAGTTTCTTATCGTCTGCTCACAAATCCCGCTTTCTTTGCTCATACTTCTGATACTTTTACTTTCAGGCGGTAAAACTCTTTTCAGAATTCCACGCTTAATTGAACTCGAATACGGCATCTCTTCCTCCTTAGTTTGAGGCGACAACTATATTAGCACATAGGGAACAAGTAGAACTTTTTTCATAATTGCCTCCACGCATCTTACATAAAGCATTGAAGATAAAACTAACGCTAAACACAAAGTTTCTATAACATAAAAAACTTATAATTTCAAAAAAAAAGGTTTTTTTATGAGACAACAGATATAAAAAAGTTGACATTAATTCGCATAACGCTTCACTTTTGATCTGAATTAGTTATAATGCAAATGTTTTTTTGAGGGTTAATGATTTGCTTTGTAATAAGAAAAGGCTGACAGAGTGGAAAAAAAGGGAACTGTCTTCAATTGTTATAATTCTTTTCATTTTGGCTGGAATAGGATTCAGTGCATGTGCAAGAGAGAGAGCCTTAGATAAAGTACAAGAAAAAATTGATGAAACAGAAAAACTGAAAGAAGAGGAGGAAGGGAAAAAGAGCCCTTTTCCTCACCGCCATGCCGGACTGAACTGGTCCGATCAAGCACCTGAGGGGAAGAGCCGCATTGAAGCAATAAGGTATTGTCAGAGTATGGGGGGGAGACTTCCCACCATAAGTGAGCTTAGAACACTTATACAGAATTGCCCTGCTACACAGACAGGCGGGCGTTGTAGAGTTACGGATAATTGTTTGTCATGGAGCTGCAGGGATGCTTGCAGAGGATGTCCTTCTGACAGTAGCGGGAAATACAGCGTTTTTGGAGATACGGGTTGGTTTTGGTCTTCTTCCGGGCGGGCAGGTGCTGTAGGCGGAGTCTGGTATGTGGATTTTTGCGATAGCCGTATAGATTGCAGCTCCCGCCACGGTAACGGCAATGTCCGGTGTGTGCAGGTAAAGAGTGATGAGGAAGTGGAACTATAAGTCACTAACATAAGAAAAGGAGGTTGCTGTGAAACTGCTAGTTATCAATGGTGGGTACCGGAAAGGAAAAACTATAGATGCTCTTGTTGAAAAGTTGATAGAGGGGGCTAAGCAAAATCCCGATATTTTGGTGGAGAGTATCAGGCTGGTAGAAAAAGATATTAAATACTGTGCCAACTGTATGGTGTGCAGAAATGATGACCCATCAAAGGAAGTGGCTGTTTGTCCTATTGATGATGATATGAAGGAGATATACCAGTCAATTCAGGATGCAGATGCCTTTGTTTTTGCTTCTCCTATCAATATGGGCACAGTTACTGCCGTTATGAAAACATTCCTTGAACGGACATGCTGGACACTTGCAAAACCGGGAACTAAACCTATCAAGGGGTGTCCTGAACCCCGCACGACAAAGGATAAGAAAGCAGTTGTTATTCTGAGTTCCGGAGTTGTTCCTCCCATTTTACGCACATTCTGCGATGATGCCACTTCTCTCATAAAGAGTTGCTGCCAGACCAGTTTCGGAGCCAAAGTAATTGGCAGTATATATGCAGGAGCAGTTGAGAAAAAGGGGCTGGATCATTATTCTCAAAAGGCACACGAACTGGGGAAACGGCTCGCCAAGGTTTAGATCAAATAAGAAGCTCTCTTACTCCGCACACAAATGCAAAATAGTCATGTTTGTTTTTTGATTGTTGACAGAAACCGTATTGCAAATGGATGTTTCTAATGGTTAAGTAGATTCTTGCTTGTTGTCCTCAGCAAGAAGGATCGTTTTTGCGATTTCTTTCAATTTTTCAGAAAGGTTTTCATAGTTGGGAGTATTAATCCATTTAAGATCCTTCATAGACTGCACAGGATAGTTGTTGAATATCCGGGACAGTTCTATTTCGTTGACCCAGATGTCTTTTTTTTTCGCAGATTCAATGGCATCCATCCAGTTAAATGTGAACGCTTCACAAAGAAAAAGAATATCAGCCATATCTTTAGGTTCATTTCTGCTAATTGCAGATATTTTGTTGGAGAGGATATTTTTCCACGAATCAACTTTATTAAAGATTTTATCAGAGATAAATCCGTCTTCATGGAATGCAACATCATTGATCATTTCAATTTTAAGTATAACATCGTTTCTGTTTAAAAATAGTCTGACAAAAGAATCGTCAGTAAGAGCTGTTTCCAGTTCACCGATCCCACTTTTTTTAATTTCTCTTATTATGTTTTCAGCATCTTTTCTAAAAGTATCAGAGTCGTTTTGAAAGAAATCCAGATCATCGGAATATCTATGGTTTAGATAAACCCTGCTTAAAGCTGTTCCTCCACTGAGGTAGAAACTTGTATTCAGCTTGCCGATAAGGTCAAGAACTTTGTCCTGAAGAGGATAAAGCTCGTTAATATAGTATTTCTCTGACATGTTTATATTTCTCCCTGAGAGAATTAGGAAAAATTGACCGGATTATCAATTCATTTGAAACGATTTCTTTCAACTCTTCCCGCGAAAACAGTTTCATTAATTTGTACCAGCTATAGCTTTTCAGCAATCTTACAATGAGTCTCCTTTTTTCATCTGATTCATTTTTATCCATAAGAATAGATATTACCTCATCCACAGTTTTTTCGCTGTCCCATAAAATGTTTTTAATCATTTTTCTGGTTTCTGAGTTGTCTATCATCCTCTTTCCTCCATCTGCAATATTATATTCTTTTAAACTAAAAAAACAAATCAAAAATCTTCCCCCCCCTCACACAATTCCAAATATATACCAATAGTCAGGTTTGTTTTTTGATCTTAAGCTGACAGAACCTTTTTTCGCAGTTTCAGGCACACTTGAAATTATTGCTTTACAATCTGATAGATTCAAGTATACTTGAAAAAGAGCTGATTTTTTGATGGAGGTTCAATTATGTTTGAAAGTTTTAAAAAATACAATTTTTGGAATGGAGAGGATATTCCGTGTGGTTTTTTTAGAAATTTTTATTTTAAGCAGATAATCCCCATGATGGGGAATAAACTTGTTAAAGTTGTTTTAGGCCAGAGAAGGTCGGGGAAGAGTTTTGTTCTCCGGATGATAATGAAGCACCTTGTTGATTCAGGAGTTTCTGTTAAGAATATCCTTTACATAAATAAGGAGTTTGAAGAGTTGAAAGATGTTTCAGACAGCAAATCGCTTTACAGTGCCGTTGATGAATATAGAAAAAATATGAAGCCGGAAGGTAAAGTTTATCTTTTTCTGGATGAGGTTCAGGAAATAAAGGGATGGGAAAAGGCTGTTAATTCTTTTGCTCAGGATTATGTTGAGGAATACGAGGTATTTATTTCAGGATCAAATGCACACATGTTGTCAGGTGAATTGGCGACCTATCTCAGCGGCCGGTATATAACGGTTAATGTTTTCCCTTTCAGTTTTCTTGAATTTTGTGAATCTACGGGTAAAGAGCAGAGCAAAAAAATGTATCTTGAATATATGGATAGAGGTGGAATCCCTGAAATATTGTTTTTAAACGATCAGGAAACCCGCTTAAATTATATAAAAGCTTTGAAAGATTCAATTATTTTGAGAGATGTTGTTACAAGACACAGCGTTAGAGATACATACCTTCTTGATCGGATAGTGGGGTTTATAACCGATTCAGTTGGAAGTTTTGTTTCAGTAAATTCAATATCTAAATACATGACTTCTAACGGATATAAAACTAATCCTGAAACTGTTGGAAATTATATAAAATATCTGAAAGATGCTTTTTTTATCCACGAATCGGAAAGATATGACATAAAAGGAAAGACAATACTTGCCGGAGAAAAAAAATATTATATTAATGATATCGGGTTCAAATCATTTTTTCACTCCTCTTTTGATCCGGCGGCAGGAAAATATCTTGAAAATATAATTTATATTTCTCTTGTCAGAAACGGTTATAAGGTTTTTACTGGACAGATGAGTGGCAGGGAAATTGATTTCGTGGCTGAGAAAAATGGAGAAAAAATCTATGTTCAGGCGACTTATCTTTTGACAGGAGACGAAGTTATAGAAAGAGAGTTCGGTAATCTGGAAAATATTAAAGATAACTTTCAGAAATATGTTGTTTCGCTTGATGAGATCAGTTTTGGAAATAAAGACGGAATAAAACATCTGACAGCTTGGGAATTTGAGGAAATGGTGGAAAGTCGCTAACAAACCGCTGAAAAGATAAAAAGTTTCTTTCTCTATAAAGAAAGATTGGAATAAAAGCTTCCTTCTGTAAAAGGAAAGATTTTGATTTAAATAAAAAGCTCTTTGAGGAATGTTTTTGCACTTCTTACTTCAATGTTGGATTCTTTTCTTTCCCTCTTGAGGTCAAAGACTATTTGAGTTGCAGGTACTTGAAGAGTTTCTGAAAATTTAATGAGTGTTGCAGAAATTACAGGGTCAGCGTATTTTGTTTCAATGAGTTGGCTGATCGCACCGTCTTCTATAATACAGAAATCAACTTCTTTTTTTTCTTTTGTTCTTATGTATTTAAGTTCTTCTTTTATTCCAAAACGCTCTGTTTTCCCGACAGTATGCTTTAAAAGAGATAGTGCAACCATATTTTCAAACAATGCTCCTTTGTCTCCTTTAACCATTCCTGTATCATAAAAATAGATTTTGGGCTCTTTCAATATGGAACGGGCAATTTTTTTAGTGTATGGTGTCAACCTGAAAACAATGTAAAGTGCTTCAAGTATTTGAATATATTTTTTTACTGTATTGGGAGCAATCCCTATGTCGTGAGCAATTGAAGAATAGGAAACTGTAGATCCGACTCTCTCTCTTAAAAGCTCAAGAACCATCTCAAGAGACCGGAGATCGTGTACTTTTTCAAAATCGAGAATGTCGTTACGGATAAGACTGTCAATGTAGTGGAATCTCCATCTGTTTGCATCGCGTCCGTCTTGACAAAGGAACGGCTCAGGGAATCCGCCTCTTTCCATAAACCTTTCAATATCATTTTCAAATTCAGTTTCCGATAATTCAGAAGGGGAAAAGGGGAGCAAAGTATGAACAAAAAACCTGCCGGCGAGAGAGTCTCCGCTTTTTTTGAAAGTTGCCAGTCTTGCACTTCCTGTTACAAGAATTTTTGTGTGAGCAGGTTTTGTATCAAAAACACCTTTGATATAGTTTTTCCAGCCTTTCATCTTGTGAAGTTCATCAAAAATAAGTAAATCAGTTGAGCTGAGCCATGATTCATTTTTGATTATTGACCTGTCTTGTACATGATCGTAATTTAAATAGACAGGCTTAGAGAAATTTGTAGCGATCTCTTTAGCGAGCCAAGTTTTGCCAACCTGTCTCGGTCCCACAATAAAAACTATTTTCTTTTCAAGATCTTTAAGGATCTGCTGTTTCTGCTTCCTTCTCATACGACTATTTTGCACGCAAATGCAAAATAGTCAAGACTTTTTTGCAATACTCTGCAAAATAGTCAGGTTTGTTTTTTATTGATCAAGAGTTCTTATAAATTCAAGATAATTTTCAGGTGTCACCAGATTTCCAGATATTTTCAAGGTTTTTTCTGCCAACTCAAGTGATCTGGATTCTCTTTTTAATGTTTCAGGGTCATTTGTATTCAGGCATGCCTGAATAAGGAGCTTCCGCCCTTGAGCATTTTCTGCCAAAAAATCAACTTCATATCTTTCTTCCGTCAAGTAATAAAAAACTCTGTATCCCCGCCTTCTTAAAGCAAGGAAAACTATGTTTTCAAATAACTGCCCTTTATCTTCATTGGTGAAGAGATTTACAGAATTTAAAAGTCCGGTATCTATGGCGTAAACTTTTTTAGGATTCACGGTGCTTTTTTTGACAGATTTTGAATATAAAGGAACGGTAAATATGAGGTAAGCATCTTCTATGTGAGAAATATATTCATAAAGGGTGTTTTTTCCGAGATTGTATCCTATTCCCTTGAGTTCATTGAATAGTTTGTTAACCGAAAGCAACCTTCCCGGCATACTTAAAAGTCTTTTAAAAAGTTCTTTCAGTAGAGGAAGATTGGCAAGTTCCCATCTTTCCATGACATCTCTGAAAAGAACAGTCTCAACATACTCCTGGAGAATTTGAACAGCAACGGTGTTGTCAACAGCTATTGTTTCAGGGAATCCGCCTGTTTTCATGTAGTTATAAAAAGAGTGCAGATATTTGTCTTTTGTAGCTTTTCCCATTTTTACAGGAAATTTTTCAAAGCCCGGATACTCCTCAAAATCAAAAGGCCATACTTCAGTTGATATTGAACGACCCCGAAGTTCCGTTGCTATTTCTTTTGATAGAAGTTTTGCGGAAGAACCGGTGAGGTAAAGCCGTACTTTTTTGGTGTCATGCAATCTTCTAACAGTTTTTTCCCAACCTCTGACATTTTGTATCTCATCAAAAAACAGGTAACATAGCTCATTATGTCTTGCAGGATCAGCAGAATACCAGAACTCAACAATATCAGATATTATATTACCGGAAGGAGTGCCAGTGTACAGGCGGTCATCTTCAAAGTTTACGAACAACACTCTTGAGCGGGCAACACCATTTTTAAGCAGATTGGAAATGTGCTTGAAAAGAATAGTAGTTTTCCCAGTCCGCCTCATCCCTGTAAGAACATTTATTTTGCTTGGAACATCAGGGATAGTTATATTGCGCGGGTAAAAATCTTTTTTCAGGATACTATCCAGTTCTTCTT
>SLOD01000174.1 GCA_007132725.1 Candidatus Sumerlaeota bacterium | reverse complement strand
AACTAAAACAACTGAAATAAAGGATAATCTGCTGTGTCTCATAGCACCTTACCTAAAGATAGAATTGTTAATCCACCAATAAACTCTCACGGGAGGTTATTTTATTTTAATCTCAATGTCAAGAATTTTCCTTTCATCTATTTTGTAAGACATCTATTTGATTTTTGTGAGTTATTTATCTTGATAAAAAAGTTTTGTGAAAAAAATATGTGATCTGTTTCTTACTCTTCTTTTATGAGGAAAGCCGCATAATCTACCACAAGGATCTGTCCAGTTAAGAAAAACTCTTGTTGAGCTAATATTATATAAAAATAATGGCGTATAATTCCTAATAATGGATTACAAAAAAATGAAAAAATCAACCTACAATATATTTATGGAGTAAGTTTATTGATTTTTCAAGTTTTTCAGTTGACAAAAGCAAGCTTATTCTGAAAGAGCTTGTATGAAATCCGGAAACCTTGATCTCGTTAGACTTCAATAGTTCAATAGCATCAAGAAGGGTATCAGGTTTGTCTGTTATCCCTTCTCCGACTATTGAAACGGCAGAAAGGTCATTGATTATTTCAACGGCTGTTTGAAATTTTTCCCTCAGTTCAACAAGAAACGGATCACATGAATAGTTGTCATTTTTTGACAGAATAAAGCTGCCCACCATACTTTCTTTGTATCCTTTATGAAAAGATATCTGTTTAACTGAAACATTTTTTTTTCGGCAAAACTTCAACACATTATTTATTGTTGAAAGCCCTGTTAAATCCGGTTCGTAGGTATGAATAAGTGTCACATTTTTTTCATATGCGACACCTGCTTTTCTAATCTTTTCCCTTGTTTCAAAACCTTTGATGACCGTTCCGGGACTATCAGGCTCTAAAGTGCTTTTGCAGTGAATTTCTATCCCCTTTTCTTTAGCAAACTCAACTGCTCGTGAATGAAGTACCCTGGCACCTGCTTCAGAAAGTTCCTGCATTTCCTGATAGCTCATCTCATCAATCTTATAGGCATCCTTTACAACATTTGGATCAGCGGAATATACTCCGTCAACATTGCTGAATATTTCACAAACTTCCGCATTCAGTGCCGCAGCAAGTGCAACTGCAGTGGTATCACTTCCACCACGACCCAGAGTTGTCACCTCTTTTTTGAAACTGACTCCCTGAAAACCGCCAACGATCACTGTCTTACCTTCTCTTAAAGCATCTTCCACTCTGGCAGGTCTTACCTCGATTATTCTTGCGTTGGTATGGTTGTCATCAGTAATTATTCCTGCCTGGGAACCGGTTAACGAAATCGCCGGAAATCCTTTTGAAGTTAATGCCATTGCAACAAGAGCCGCACTCGCCCTTTCCCCTGTCGTAAGAAGCATATCAACTTCTCTCGGATTTCCCGACGGAGCATAAATATCGGCATCTTTTAAAAGAGATTCCGTTATCTTGCCTTGTGCAGAGACAACTGCAACAACTTTATAACCTTCACCCAGTCTGCCTGCAACTATTGAAACAACCCTCTCAATGGACCCCGGGTCTTTCAAAGAAGACCCTCCGAACTTTAAAACAGAAATTTTATCGGGGACATCTGTCATCTGACCGGCACCTCTTTAGAAAAAAGAAGGTCACCCTCATCACTAAACAGAGAAAGCAGGTATGTTCCACCTGAGATATTTGATATTCTTATAGTCAGATCATAGTAACAGTTTTTGGGAGAAGAAGATCTTTTGAATTTTTCCCTGATATTGATGAACTGTTCTCCCGCTTCAAGATAGTAATATCCAACAGTCCTTTCATAAGTAATATGACCGTCAATATCTATGATCCCCATAAGGGTATTTTCCGGGACAAGAATATTTGAGTGGATCAACACTATTTCTCCACCTACCACTCTCACTTCATATTCTTCCTCAAGCACCTCATCTTCTTCAGGCACGAAACACTCGCTTTGGACAACATTCCCGCTGCTCACAATAGGAGTAGTGTAGCTTGGAGGCCCTCCGCATGAAATAAAAACAAAAAGTGAAATAACAATCAAACTAAAAAGATTTTTCCCTGACATTTTAAAGACCCCGTACTTAAAAAAAAATACGAACAGATTCTATTGATAGTTGTTCTGATTGTCAAAGATTATTGAAACAGTTAAAAATATAGACAGTGAAACAGCATGTAAACATACAGAAAAAGTAGATTAAACATAACTGTACTTTATTTTTACATAAAAACTTGAGATTATATAAAATATCCTTTATATTCAATGTGTAAAAATGTTTCTGATGGAGTTTTACGGGAAATGGCTGTTATTGGTATAGACCTTGGTACAACAAATTCGTGTGTCGCTGTCATCCGCAATAATATCCCGGAAATTATTAAAGATGCCGGAGGCCGTAATACAATACCTTCAATAGTAAGTTTTATTCGTAATGATGAAACTGGCGATGTAGAAAAAACATGCGGACACTCCGCTTATCAACAGATGCTTATAAATACTGAAAATACGATCCACTGTGTTAAAAGGCTCATGGGCAACAGTTTTAAAAGTCCTGTAGTGAGTCAACTTATTCCCACACTGTCCTACAAAGTCATTCCCAGCGAAAAAAGTGAAGGTTTGCAAATACACATACCTGCCAGCGATAAAAACTATACTGCTGAAGAAATATCGTCTTTCATATTAACTGAACTGAGAAGCATAGCTGAAAAGTATCTGGGGGAAACCGTTTCCAAAGCTGTTATCACCGTTCCTGCCTATTTTAACAACAAACAGCGACAGGCAACTAAAGATGCGGCACTCATTGCCGGAATAGATGTGCTCAGGATCATAAACGAGCCTACAGCCGCCGCAATGGCATACGGGTTTTCACAGCCGACAGATGAAGAAAAACTTCTTGCAGTATTTGATTTCGGAGGAGGAACTTTCGATATAACATTGATGGAAGTCTCCAGAGGAACTTTCAATGTCGTTGCAACTGCGGGGAATACATTTCTGGGTGGAGAAGATATTACCAACTCCCTTTTTGAATATTTCCTTGAAGATCTCGCTTCTAATTTCGGAGTGACAGACCTTGACGATCAGTTGGTACTTCAAAGACTGAGAGACTACGCTGAAACAGCTAAAAAGAATCTTACAGTACAGTCAAAGACCACAATTGAAATACCCTACCTGAAAGAAGTCGAAGGAAACTTTATTCATTACAAAACTGAAGTTACAAGAGAAAAACTTGATGAGCTGGCGAAGCCGTTTATAAAAAAAGCAATTAAAACTTTTGACAGAACCTTAAAGGAAGTACATCTTGAGCCCCAGAACCTTGCCGGAATTATTCTTATTGGCGGGCAGACAAGAATGCCACTTGTCCAAACCGAGCTTCTTGAGTTTTGCAGTAGCGTTCCAATACTCAAAAATATAAACCCTGATGAAACTGTTGCTATCGGAGCAGCATTACAGGCAAAAATGCTTGACGACGAATCAACCGGAGAAGATGATGTGGATATGCTTCTTCTTGATGTGACACCTCATAATCTCGGTATTGCCGTAGGAAAAGACCTTTTCTACACTCTGATCCCTAAAAACTCCACTGTCCCCACCTCTGTTGATGATATTTTTGTTACATCAAGAGACAATCAGGACAAAGCTAAAATTTTACTTTTACAAGGCAGTTCTATCGTTGCTTCGGAAAACGAAGTTCTGGGAGAGTTTGAACTTGACAACCTGAGATTGGCTCCAAGAGGGGAAGTAAAAATAAAAATAACTTACGAAATAGATATAAACGGTATTGTAACTGTGCAAGCTGTTGATCTTGAAACAGGATATTCCCAGCAGATATCTGTTTCATCATCAAGCAATCTTTCCAAAGAAGAGCTTTCAAAAAAGATAGAAGAAAATTCAGATTACTACTTGGATCTTGCAGAAAAAACAATGATCGAAGAGATCGTTCAAAGTATTGACAACTACCTGTATGAACTTGAAAAGATCAAGCCGAAACTCTACCAGCTTTTTTCAAGTTCAAATGTAGGGGTAGAAAGAATGGATAAAATGGAAGCTCTCATTTCTGGAACCAAAGCTTACCTTAAAAGCGACTCTTTGAAGCTTGAAAAACTTCAGGATATCGAAACAAAACTTGATACTCTTTTAACTACTTATAAAAATATTCTCGACAAATCCGAAGATCCGGCTGAACCCGGCGGAGGAGAAGAAGAACTTTTTTCGTAGTCTGTTATCTGAATTTAAAAGGAACATCTTTAAGACCCTTGATCTGATAATGTTCCACAGCGGCATTATGTTCTCTCAATGTTTTAGAAAAATGGTGATACCCTTTTTTCGTTGAAACAAAATAAAGGTAGTTTGTAGATTCAGGAAAAAGAACACCCCTGATAGCCCCCTCTCCAGGGAAACAGATAGGTGTAACAGGAAGACCGTATCTTGTATAAGTGCTCCACGGATGGTCGGTAATGAGATGTACTCTCCGTATCCGTCCCTCAAATTCAGGAAGAAAACCGTAAATAACAGTAGGGTCACTTTGATATTTCATTCCAAGCCTTCTCCTGTTCATAAATACCGACCCGATGAGAGGCTGTTCTTCCCTCACACCTGTCTCTTTTTCAATGAGAGAAGCTATTTTCAGCACCTCATATTTATCCATATCCGTTTCTTTAATATCATTTTCATATTTATTGAGTATCGAATTCATTTGAGAAGCCATTCTTTCCATGACTGTTCTCATTTTCACACCTTTTTCAAAAGAATATGTAGAGGGGAAAAGGAGCCCTTCACAACTTTTAAGATCACCCCAGCCTATGGATCGGATAAACTCAGGATCATCACATATTTCAATAAAAGTGTTATTATCCACGATCCATTCCAGTGACTTGAAAACCTCGGCTGTGTCAAATTTATTATACCCTTCCGGAATAGTGAAACTATAAAGTTTAACCCTGCCCTGAATAATTTTTTCAGCGACATCTACAGGAGTGATCTTTCCCGAAAATTCGAACTCCCCGGTTTTCAACTTTGCATCCCACTTATTTTCCCTTATCATCCAGTAAAACATCTTGCTGTCGGTTATAATATCATTTTCTTGAAGAACTGAAGCAACCTTCCTCCATGAGTCTCCTCTGCTGATAACAACGGAAATATTTTCCCCGACTTTAACTTCCTCTCTTTTAAAATTCCGGTACTCACGATATTTAAAAAAAACTACCGCTCCCGCCACAAAAACCGTAATTAAAAACAAAGATAATACCGTAATAAAAAATTTTTTCATCATCACACCTATTTTTCGATTCCTGTTCTTGCTTCCACTCCTTTACTATAGTAGTGCTTTATTTCTTTCATTTCAGTCACAAGATCTGCCATGTCTATCAATTCTTCAGGAGCATATCTTCCTGTAATAACAACCTCTACTTTCTCATCTCTATTTTCAACAGCATGTTTTAACGATTCAAAAGAAAAAAGAGCATAGTAAAGAGCTATCGTTGCTTCATCCATCACCACCAGATCATACGCCCCTCCCTTTAGAACAGCTTCCATTTCCCGGAGACCGCAAAGAGCAAGCTCAATATCGTTTTCTGAAGGATCTTTAAGTATAAAACAATCACTTCCATATTGTTTTACTGTAATATTCTCTATACCTTTGAGAAGATCCAGCTCGCTATAGTGCATACCTTTGACGAACTGTCCTATAAAAACCTTTTTTCCTGCAGCGGCAGCTCTTATGGATAGCCCGATAGCAGCAGTTGTTTTTCCTTTCCCGTTACCTGTATAGACCTGAATATAACCTTTATTGTTCATTACAAAACCTTTCATTAAGTTTCTCTTTATACGCTTTCATGTCAAGATTGACCCTGTTAACTCCTTCCTTTATTCCCGCTTCAGCTACAAAAGCTGCAACTTCAGTAAGAACCCTCCTGTCAAAAGGTTTGGGAATAAGATAGTCCCTTCCAAATTCAAGATGCCTGTATCCGTAAGCGTCAAGAACATATTTTGGAACTTCCATTTTTGCAACTTTCATAAGAGCTTTTGTCGCCGCAACTTTCATGCCGTCTGTAATATCTGTCGCCCTTATGTCGAGAGCTCCCCTGAAAATGGCGGGAAAACCGAGAACATTGTTCACCTGGTTAGGAAAATCACTTCTTCCTGTTCCGGCAAAAGCATCGGGTCTTGCTGCCATTATTTCAGGGTACGGAATTTCAGGATCAGGATTTGCCATAGGAAAAACAACTGGATTTTCCGACATTCTTTTTATCATATCTCCTGAAACAAGATCTTTAACGCTCAGGCCGAGAAAAACATCACATCCTTCAAGCAGTTCTTCCATCGTTCTTGCATTTGTATCTCTGAAAAGAACCTCATGATATTTACTTTTAGTGTTTGCCCTTCCTTTATATAGAACACCTTCCCTGTCATATCCGTAAATAAGCGAATTATCAAAACCGAGTGCGATTAAGTGTTTTGCAATGGCTATCGCCGCTGCTCCTGCTCCGGATATGACAACTTTGCAGTTTTCGGGCTTTTTCCCCGATATTTCGAGAGCATTCAGTACGCCTGCCGCACAAATGACAGCCGTTCCGTGCTGATCATCATGAAAAACAGGAATGTTCATTATCTTTTTCAGCTCGTCTTCGATGTAGAAACACCTCGGGGAAGATATATCTTCCAGATTTATCCCTCCAAAAGTGGGTTCCAAAGATTTTACAATTTTGATAAATTCTTCAGGATCCCTCTCATTCACTTCAATATCAAAAGCATCAACCCCTCCAAACATCTTGAAAAGGAGAGCTTTACCCTCCATAACAGGTTTCCCGGCAAGAGGCCCGATATCTCCCAGACCAAGAACAGCACTTCCGTCTGTTATGACAGCCACAAGGTTCCCTTTTGAAGTATAATCGTAAGCTGTCAACGGATCTTTCTCTATTTCTCTGCAAGGCTCTGCAACTCCGGGAGTGTATGCCAAAGACAGATCCTTTTGTGTGTCACAGCTTTTAGACGGCTCGACAGATATTTTCCCGGGAACAGGAAATCTGTGATAATTTAAAGCTTTCTCTTTCATAAAGGCAACCTCTCTATCAATCAAAACAAACGAAAATAAAAAACAGTATCAAGCAGATAAGTCGGGGTCAACAATGTCAAAACCCCCGCAGCAGCAAGAAAAGGACCAAAATAGATGGCATTATCAAGATCTTTTTCGTTATCAGAGTTTATATCTTCCTGCGTTATATTTTTTGCAAGCCTTCTTTTTTTAAAAACAAGTTTTGCAATAATAAAAAAAACTATCCCTCCGAAAGATGCTGCAAAAAGCACAAAAGGAATAACCCCTATCCCGGTAAAAGCACCGATCGCTCCAAGAATATACACATCACCAAGGCCCATACCTATTTTACGGGTTACAGCATAGAAAATAGCAATGGCAAGAAGAAGAAGTCCTGCTCCGGCGACCATGCCGGCTATCGAAGAAAGAGCTGTTATTGACGGTGAAATAAAAGCTCTCAACACACCAAGAAAAGCAACAGGAAGAACCACCTTGCTGTAAACATATTGGGTTTTAAAATCTATAACCGCAGTAACGACCATCGCTGAGATAAAATAAAAAACAAAAAACAGGTCAGAAGATATTCCGAAACGGAAAAAAGCAACCAGATACAAGAAACCATTTGTCATCTCGATAAATGGATAGATCATTGATATTTTCTTTTTGCATCCGGAACATTTTCCTTTAAGGAAAAGCCAGCTCAGAACAGGTATGTTTTCATACCATTTTATTCTATGATCGCACTCTGTACATGAACTTGGCGGAAAAATTATACTCTTTTCAAGTGGTATCCTGTATATACAGACATTAACGAAACTTCCAGTCAACATACCGAAAATAAAAACAGAAACAGCGGTAAACGGGACAAATGGAGCTGAATTGAGGATCTGCAACATTTTAATTTTCTCCCGGCTTCACATCAAGTTTAGCTATTCTGTATCTGAGAGACCTTTCTGTTATACCCAGAAGTACCGCAGTCTCGTGTCTGTTGTTGTTTGTCTTCTCAAGAGCTTTGACTATATAATTTTTTTCTATTTCTGCGAGTATCGCATCAAGATTGACTCCATCTTTTATATCGTAAGGTTCCGTATGTTTTTCCTGTACAACATTTTTTTCAGGATAAGAGGTTCCTATTATTTCTTTTTCTATCACCCCGTCTTTTGCAAAAACAACGCCTCTTTCTATCATGTTTTTGAGTTCTCTTGCATTTCCTGGAAAATCATACTTCATAAAAAAATCTTTCGTGGAAGGAGAGAGTTGGTATTGAATTCCGCTTTTCAATGTAAATTCTTTAAGAAAATGATTTGCCAAAGGAATAATATCCTCTCTTCTTTCTGATAAAGGTGGAATATATATTTCAAAAACATTGAGTCTGAAATATAGATCATCCCGGAACAATCCTTTTTCCATCTGCTCCTTGAGATTTTTATTAGTTGCAGCGATCAACCTCACATTTGTCGAAATTTTTTCGGTTCCCCCTACACGGGTAAAATTCTTTTCCTGGAGCACTCTAAGAAGTTTGACCTGCATATTTTCACTCAATTCCCCGATTTCATCAAGAAAAAGTGTCCCGTCCCCCGCCACTTCAAAGTACCCCTTTTTAGCCTGATAAGCACCGGTAAAAGACCCCTTTTCATGGCCGAACAACTCACTTTCAAGAAGACTTTCTGTAATAGCCCCACAATTTACAGGATACCATGGTTTTTCAGCTCTGTCGCTGTTGGCATGTATGTATCTGGCAAGGACTTCTTTCCCTGAACCACTGTCTCCTGTAAGAAGAACTGTGCTGTCTGTGGGAGCGATCCTTGAGGCCATAGCGATAATGTCCTTCATTACCTTGCTTTTATAAACAATGTTTTTAATAACAAATTTTCCGGAACCGGAGAGAGGCAAAACAGACTCTTTTTCCCGTTTCTTTGAAGGTGAGGGGCTTTGTTTTTCGTATTTTAACAGACATTTTTGAACAATATCTTTTATCTCTGCTACATTAAAAGGTTTACTGACATAGTCCACTGCACCAAGCTCAATAGACTTTATGGCCTGCTCTGTTGAAGCATAAGCTGTTATAACAACAACCTGTGTTTCCGGGGATCTGATCCTGAATTCATTAAGAAGTTCTATTCCGTCAATGGCTTCAGGCATATTATAATCCATAAGGATAACCGCATATTTTTCAGAACCTATCATATCCAGTGCTTTAATTCCGTTTTCAGCACTGCTCACTTTAAAACCTTCTTTTTTAAGAAGTATTTCCAGAAATTGACGCATACTGAGTTCGTCATCGACAACAAGTATTTTATCACTGGCCATCTTCTTCTCCCTCCGGACAAAGATTCAACTCTAACACCACCCTTGCTCCATTATCGGTATTAAGGGCTTTTACCTTCCCGTTAAATTTTGTTATGATCCTGTAAACTTGAGCCAAGCCTAAACCTGTTCCCCTTTTTTTGGTAGAAAAGAACGGATCAAAGATCCTGTCAAGATTTTTTTCAACAAACCCTTTTCCTGTGTCATCAAAATATATCTCAATTTTCTTATTCTTTTTTTTTGAGTGCAGAATAAGTGTTCCTTTTCCGTTCATTGCTTCACTGCTGTTGATCACAATATTCCAAAAAACCTCTTTCAGGCGGTCAGGATCAACAAATAAAGTGGCATCTTCAACATTATTTTCTATTTTCACTTCTTTATTCGTAAGAGAAAAAAGTGTTATGACATCATTAAGCAGTTGTTTCAGACTGCATTTTTCCATATTATATTTCAGCTCTTCAGTATACTTAAAAAGAGAATCCAGGAGCACTTTTACTCTTTTTCCTTCTCTCTTGACAATTGAAATAAGCCGGGCACTGTCCGAATCATCCGGAGAGACACCACTGAACATCAATTCACTTGAACCGACAAGACTTGTCAAAGGATTTTTTATTTCATGAGCAATGGAAGCTGTAAGCCGTCCGATAGCTGCCATTCTCTCCTGATGTTCCAACTCCTCCTCTTTTTTTCTTATATTGGTGACATCTGTAAATATCACCACCTTCTGAGATTCGATATACGGCATTACAGTGTAGCTGAACCACAGATCTTCAATTTTTTGCTCAGCCCATTTATCTTTAGCCATGCTGTCTTCAAGCATCACTTTGACCAGATCATCTATGATCGGGTTAAATTGCTGTGCATATTTATTGTAGTAAAGTTTTTCAAAATTATTTCCAAGTATTACAACGCCCATATTTATATTGGAAAATATAGCGAAAAAATGTCTCCTCAGCTCTCTGTTTTTGTGAGCACTTTCAACAAGACTTTTGCTCGCCTGTTGAAAACCCTTTGAAATACGACTGGCAACAAGTCCTGTAAATGAAAAGAAAAGCAAATACGTGAAGAGTCTTGAAAAATATGTTTCCCATTTAGCATTATACAGTTCTACAAGCTGAGTACTTATAAGAGGAAGTAACGACATTTTTATGGAAATCCCCTGTACAAGAAGAAGAATAAAAGCAAAAAGTGTTGAAAAAATTGCTCCTTTCTCTCTCAGTAATATCCCGGCATAAATAATGTTTATTATTATGACATAAAGATATGGAGATTCGATTCCACCCGATAAATAGGAAACGACCAGCCAGAATGTTATTTCGACCGAAAACTGGACATAGGCAAATAAAGTAAGATATGTCGGGCTGATGCTCCTGTTAAGTATAAAAGAGACTATGTTAAAAACTACGATTACAAATACAGATATCAGGAAAATTTTGTTTGCAAATGAAAAAATATCAACATTTTCACGGATGAAGGGAAAAAGAAAAAATGAAAAGACAACAGTAAAAACAAAAAAGAACCGGATAATGAAATAGTAATATAAATGATTTCTGAAATCTTCAGCAAAAAGAGGGTTCATCCAACAGCCTGACCCATGGCAAATATTGGCAGATACATTGCTACCATCATACCGCCAACAATGCCTCCTATAAAAATCATCATTAACGGCTCGATCATTGAAGTAAGCCCGTCAATGGCAACATCTACTTCTTCTTCATAAAAGTCTGCTATTTTGTTTAACATTGTATCCATTGCACCGGTCGCTTCACCGACACCTATCATCTGTACGACCATAGAGGGGAAAACATTGGCATCTGTAAGGGGGGTCGTCATATCATTACCTTCGATAACTTTTTCCCTTACAAAAACAATGGCCTTTTCTATAACAAGGTTTCCAGCCGTCCTTGAAACAACTTCAAGCCCGTCAACCAAAGGAACTCCTGAACTTACAAGGGTTCCAAGAGTCCTTGTAAATCTTGCAACAGCTGATTTTCTTACCAGGTCTCCGACAACAGGAGCCTGCAGGGCAAGCTTATGGACATTATGTTTGAACTGTTTGTTTTTCATACCGAATTTAAAGCCGAAAACTGAACCGACGATAATCACTATGATCAGAAGAATGTTTCTCTGTGTCCATTGACTAAGATCTACGACAAACTGGGTGGGGCCTGGAAGTGCCTGTCCCTGAGACATGAACAGATCTGCAAATGTGGGAACGACCCAGTAAAGAAGAACTATGGTTATACCTATGGTGGCAACAAGAACAATAGTGGGATACTTCATCGCAGATTTTATTTTTGCGTTCATTGCCGCATTTTTTTCCAGGAAAACGGCAAGTCTATCAAGAATAGTATCAAGGATACCTCCCACCTCTCCCGCTGCAACAAGGTTCACATAAAGGTCAGAAAAAACATTCTGATGTTCTTTTAGTGCATCGCTCAAAGATTTTCCCTCTTCGACCGCATTTTTAACCTTTCTCAAAACACTTCTGAAAAAAGGTGTTTCAGATTGAGCTGCAAGTATCTCCAACCCCTGAATTATTGAAAGTCCGGCATTGATCATGGTGGCAAACTGTCTGGTAAAAATAACCAGCTCTTTGTTTTTCATTCCACCGCCACCGATCTGGATCTGTGTCCAATCCTTTTTGAGAGAGTCAACTCTGACACCTTTTGCTAAAAGTGCCTGACGTGCTCCTTTTTCATCATCGGCATCAATGGAGCCTTTCACAGTTTCACCTTTTTTGTTAACTCCGGCGTACTTGTAAAACGGCATCATTTCCTCCCTTTATTTGGCAGTCCCTTTACTTTTTATTTAGAGACTTCGACATTAACGAAGCAAACTCATCATGGTTAAAAATTCTCAACTGGGCTTCGCTCATATCAATAATATCATTCTGTACCAGCCGGGCAAGAGACTGGGTCATAGTCTGCATACTGTGTCCTTTCTGCCCTGACTGCATAACTGAATATATCTGCTGAAGCTTCTCTTCTCTGATAAGGTTTCTTACAGCATTGTTCGGTAGAAGCACTTCACACGCTACAGTTCTACCTCCGCCATATTTTTTAGGTATAAGTTGTTGTGCCACTACACCCTGAAGAACAAAACTGAGCTGAGCTCTTACCTGTGACTGCTGATTCATCGGGAACATATCTATGATCCTGTTGATGGTCTCTATGGCACTGTTAGTATGAAGAGTGGCAAGAGCAAGGTGTCCCGTCTCAGAAACACTGAGAGCTGTTGACATTGTTTCAAGGTCCCTGATCTCACCTATGAGCACAATATCGGGATCCTGTCTCAAAACAACCCTTAAGGCACTGGCAAAAGAACCGGTATCGGCACCCACTTCCCGCTGATTAACGATACAGTTCTTATGGCTGTGAATAAACTCTATCGGATCCTCTATTGTTACTATGTGACCTTTCCTGTTCCTGTTGATATAGTCAACCATCGAAGCAAGGGTGGTTGACTTTCCACTACCTGTCGGCCCTGTTACAAGAATAAGACCGCTCGGCCTTTTTGCGAGATCTTCGATCACTGAAGGCAACCCCAACTGCGAGAAGTCAAGAATTTTATAAGGGATAACACGGACAGCACATGAAATGGCACCTCTTTGCAAAAAGATATTGGCTCTGAAACGACTTAGATTTTTCACTCCGAAACTCAAATCGAGTTCATTCTTCTCTTCAAACACTTTTTTCTGTTTTTCAGTAAGTATGCTGTATGCAAGCCTTTTTGTTTCCGTAGGGGAAAGTGGCGGAATATTTACCGGTCTTAAAGAACCGTCTATCCTCAGTTGAGGAGGGCTCCCACTTGTAAGATGAAGGTCGGAAGCATTCTGTTCTATCATAAGTGTGAGCAGATCCTGCAAAGAGATTTGAGTATTGTCAGACATTTTTCACCTCAATAATTAATCATCAGGAGCAGTATTTCTCAAAACTTCGGCAATTGTTGTCACTCCTTCGAGCAACCTTTTATTAGCACTCATTCTCATCGTTGACATCCCCATCTGGATACCAAGTTCTTTTAACTCCATAGAACTTGCACCATTAAGGACAGCCTCTTTTATATCTTCTTTCATATCTAATATCTCATAGAAAGCAATACGGCCTTTGTAACCTGTACCGTTACATATCTCACAACCCTTTCCTTCGTATATCTGGTATCCGCCCTTTATCTGACTCTCTTTTATTCCGAGTTTGAGAAGTTCTTCTTTTTCCACCTTAACTTCTTCTTTACATTTCTCGCAGATCCTTCTTCCAAGCCTCTGAGCCATAACAAGGTTTACAGATGAGGTTACAAGAAAACTTTCTATACCCATGTTCATAAGTCTGGTTATCGAAGAAGGGGCATCATTGGTATGAAGAGTGCTCAAAACCATATGGCCTGTCAAAGCAGCTTTGACAGCTATCTCTCCTGTTTCATAGTCACGGATCTCTCCAACCATGATTATATCAGGGTCCTGACGAAGGAACGACCTTAGAGCCGCCGCAAAGTTAAGTCCTATCTGATCTCTGATAGGCACCTGGTTTATCCCTTCCAGATTGAACTCAACAGGATCTTCCGCAGTACATATATTCACATCATCGGTATTCAATTCAAAAAGTGCAGAATAGAGGGTTGTAGTTTTTCCTGAACCTGTAGGACCTGTAACTATAACCATGCCATACGGCTTATGTATAGCTTCCTGAAATATTTCAAGCTGTTCTTCATAAAAACCCAGCTTGGTCATGTCAAGCTGCAAATTACTTTTATCAAGAAGACGGAGAACCACTTTTTCTCCGAATATCACGGGACACACTGAAACACGGAAGTCTATAGCTTCTTCTTTGCCGACCTTTATTTTGATACGCCCATCCTGAGGTATTCTTTTTTCAGCAATATCAAGGTTGGACATAACTTTAAAACGGGCAATTATCGCATCCATCATGTGTCTTGGAGGATGCAAGGTGTCATAAAGAACACCATCCAGCCTGAGTCTCACTCTGAAAGATTTTTCATAAGGCTCTATGTGAATATCGGAAGCTTTTTTCTTAATGGCATCCAGAAGTATCATATTGACAAGTCTTACGACCGGAGCATCACTGGAATCACGGATAGTAGCCTCTATATCTTCCCCTTCTTCAAATTCCAGTTCATTAATTGAAAGATCATCAACTTCACTGAGGAGATCTTCCATATCGAATGTGAGGTCTCCGTATGCCGCACCCCTTTTATCAGTTGTGCCATAGTATTTTTCTATAGCCTCCTCTATCTCCGATGCCGCTGCGACAACAACCTCGACATTGTAGTCTGTAAGAAACTTTATATCATCCTGTGCATTCATGTTGGAAGGGTCGGTCATGGCAACAGTGAGAGTGTTCCCTATGCGGGAAATAGGTACTACTTTATACCGGTTCACTATCTGGGGAGAAAGAATTGAAATAACTTCAGGGTCAATATCCAGTTCGCTCAGTTGGATTTTCGGGACATTGTACTGTTCGCTCAGAATATCAACAAGGTGGTTTTCGTCCAGCCTGTTATCCCTGAAAAGGATATCTTTTATACTTTCCCCTGTTTCAGCACTGAGATCCTCAAGTTGTTTAAGCTCTGGCAGAGAAATTATACCTCTCTTTATGAGCATGCTTGTCAATTGTCTGTTATTCAATTATTTTCTCCGTTTAAACACACCTGTTATCAAAACACGGAACAGTATATTTACAACTGACGCAACAGTCAAGAAATCGTTAAGCTTTACCTCTTTTTCTTCTTTTTCGGCTCAAACATTGATCCTATCCAGTTTTTACACAGTTTTTTTAGTTCTTCTGCTAAAGTTTCTTTTTCCACACCGGGATTAAATCTTAAATTTTCGTGCTTTATGATCATCGAATCAAGATACGACTTTTCTTTTTCACTTAAATTGTTACTGAAAACTCTTTTTTTCCACATTCTCACACTTTCATTTTCAAAATTTCCAAATCCCATGCTTTTGTATTTTGAAAGAATAGTGTAAAATGGAGAATCTTTCCCCTGAATGTCAAATATGCGATTTTTTATGATATTGCTGTCACTTACTTTTCTTTTCCTGATATATATCTTGATCATCATAAAAATTGTCAAAATTGTTGCTATTATTATAAGCAACCTGTTGAATTCTTCGTTTTTGGTCCGTCTGAAGCGCTCATACTCTATCCTTAACCATGAAAAAAAATCGTTAACAGGTTCCAGGAAAGATCTCCTATCTCTGTCTGCCTCATACCATATTGGAGGAGTGGTATCAATAGTGATCCATTCCCCGTTTACAAAAGCTGTCACCCAAGCATGGGCATCCCTTTCTCTTACAATAAAACTTTTTTCCATATTGCTGTACTCTGAAACTGAATAGCCGACACTGTATCTTGCAGGGATTCCCACTTTTCTAAGCATCAACACCGTCGCCGTTGCAAAATACTCACAATGACCTGAACGGGTATTATAAAGGAAGTCTTCAAGTACAGAACCGTTCCGCACACTGCTTTCCAGTTCCAGAGAGTACCCGAAAGATGAAAAATAACCAGAGATCCTCATTACAGAATCAACATCGTTCAAACCTTTAAGATCGTTATCTCTTACAACTCTTGTTATTACATCTATTTCATTTTCAGGAATATACTTGTCTTCCGGTACAGGAGAAGGTTCATGCCGGACTTTCTCATTAAAAAAGATGGTGTAGTCCAACAGGTCAGGGCCTTCGTCTATCATGATCACTCCCAGTGCTGTTTTCTCAACACCGGCAACATCCATTTCTTCAGCTCTGTCACTTCCCTCCGGCAGAGCAAGCAACCCCTGTCCGTCTCTTCCCATCCATTTTGAAACAGTCATGGAGAGACCGCTTTTTGATTCCCCGAAAAGTTGCCAGGCTCTGTCATCATAAGGAAAAATCGGGGTTGTTCTTTTGTTTGAGGCTCCCCATGATGATGCAGAAAAAACATTATAGTCGGCTGTCTTAAGGTATAAAGGTATCCCCACCACTGAGTGAGGGACGACCCTCATAACTATTCTGCCTGAAAGCTTTAAATATCCCGTTTCCCCCATTGCCGTTGATGTTCTGTAGGGATCTTCTCTCAGTGACATATACCAGTTTCTGTACATTTCCGTTAATTTATCGCGGAGACGCATATGAGCACTTTCTATGGTAAATATTAAAAACAGGGAAAGAGCCGACACACAAATTGCGGAAACTGCATACTTTATAAAGCGGTAGACAGTAAACTTTCCATTTGACAATACCCATAAAGAAAGCAGCAATGTTACCGGAAAAAACCACTCCACTCTGAAATTTGAAGAGGCGGCTCCAATGAAAGCAGAAATAAAATAAGGGCCTCTTATATCAAGGGGGGCATGACGGTGGACACCTTTTGCAAATGAAGTCCCTATAACCACTTTGTCTTTTGTGCTGTATAACTGTGCGAACATCAGAGGCATAAAAACAATAGGCATTGTAGAGAGAAAATAAAGAAATATCCTGTTAGGTTCGTTTTCAAGATACGAATAAAAAAGAAGGATGAGCATAATAACTGAACTGAGGTCAGATATTTTGATAAAATCAATATCTTTGAGATCGAATCTGGTTTTGACTATCCATACAGCCTCAAAAACAACTGCTGCAGCGATGGAAACAACAAAAAATCCGGAACATATTCCCCAGTAGACAGTGATAAGACCTATGATCAAGGGAGGATATCTCATAGTTTTCTAAACTCCTCATGCAGGTTTTCAGACTCCAGATATATCTCTTTTTCCATAGGTGGCAGAGTTGTCTTTCTTTCTCCAAAGCAAATGGGGAAAACTTTAATGTTAAGCTGTTGAAGTTTTAAAGCAAATTGGTGTTTTTTATCATCATAGTCCGGTGTGACAAACAGAACTGAACCACTATTTGAGCCTGCCAAAGAGACTTGGGGGAACATTTCTGCAACTTCATTTTCTCTTAAAGTTTCCACTAAAGCCAAAACTACTAGAAGTTCCTGAAATATCTCTTTTGTATTTGAGTCTATTTCGTATATTCTGTTTCCAGCTATAAGCATGCTCGGCATCATATTTACAGCTGAAAAATAATCTAAAAGAGAGGCTGTTAAACTGACTGCACCTTCCAACTCTTTTTTGTAGCTTTCTTTTATAAAGGTATCAAGAAATATGACTGTTCCGGCATCAATTTCTTTATGGTGTTCTCTTATTTTCAAAGTTCCTGTTTTTGCACTTGACTTCCAGTGAATGAATCTTGGAGAATCTCCGGGGACATATTCTCTTAACGACTTTAACTCGTATCCTGCACCTGTTTCTTCAGTCTCTCTCGTATTTTCTGATGCTTCATCGCTTGCCCCTTCCATAAAATCTATTTTTTCAATTGGAAATATTTCAGGAAGAACGATCACTTCCTGCGGATTTTCGACACATCGTCCTCTTTTAAATAGACCGAACACTCCCTTTACATATACAAAAGAGCAGGCAAACTTTATCTTACCTCTTCTTACAGGTGTTATTTCCGCAGAAAAGATCACTTCATCTCCGACAGTTTTCCCTGTTATCTGGAACTCGCTGTATTTTGCTCCGAGATTTCTTTCAACTATCCATTTCCATCTGTAATAAGCCATTCTCTTATCGAACCAGTTCCGTTTATTTTCCCCCGGCTCGGGAGTAGAGATAAAAGTCTCATAACTGGGTCTTGGATCAGCAGGGACTTCCCGGTAATAAAGAGTGTTTCTTTTTAAATAGTACCTTTTTGTTTTAATGGAAACATTGTATTTAGCTGTTTTTCCCGCGACTACATTCCCCGGAATGTAACGGGTAACTTTTACAGGCGGAATTTTAAAAACAAGAGATATTGCATCAATTATAAGAAGCGTCAGGGCAATTGAAAAAACATGGTATAGAAGGCTGGCTCTTGTATTAAGACCGAACAGAAACAGAGCGAACACTATAAGAAAAACTGCCTGTCCCTGAGTTGTCAAAGCCTTTGTAAGCTTGTCGTTTATATTGTATGTTTTAGAGTACCACCTATGGTATCGCCGTTTCATGGTTTTTTAGTTATTCCTGAAGATAGCAAACTCCATCAAATCTCATAAGCAGTTATACTTTCGACCCATTCGATATATTTATCGAAACCTCCAACGACAGGCAGAACAATAATTTCCGGCACATCGTAAGGATGGTCTTTTTTTATAAACTCTATTGTCCGTTCTTTTGAAGCAGAGGAAGTTTTTATGAAAAGAAGCACTTCTTCATCTTCATTTATTTTTCCTTCCCATTCATAAATACTCGTTACAGGGGAAGTTATCTGGACACAGGCAGCCAACTTGTTTTTGACAAGTTTTCCTGCGACTTCTTTCGCTGTTTCTTTTGAAGGGAAAGATGAAATTATCATGACCATTTTTGTTTCCATGTTTAGTACTCCATATTTAAAAAGTTTTTAAGTATTATTGTCCCGTTTTCTGTGAGAAAAGATTCAGGGTGATACTGAACACCTTCAAAAAACCGATATTTTCTCTCTCTAAGTCCCATTGTAAATCCACTTTCTCCCGTGGCTGTTATTTCAAGCTTTGATTCATCAACATCAGATACACAAAGGGAATTGTATCTGGCGGCTCTGAAACCTGCTGACATTCCGAAGTGAACTCCTGAATTGTTGTGGAATATTTTTTCTGTTCTACCATGAACAGGCGGATGTTTTTCAATTTTTCCACCATTGAGATAAGCCATCAACTGCATTCCAAGACAAACTCCGAGGATGGGGATTTTATCTTTAAAAAATTCAACGGCATCAATGGAAACTTTTGAGTCTTCAGGTCTTCCGGGTCCGGGAGATATAACAAGACGGGATATTTTTTTTGTTTTCAATTCAGATAGAGATATTTCATCATTTCTAAAAACAGAGCATCGGGAGACTGAGGAAAAAAACTGATAAAGATTGTGGGTGAAGCTGTCGTAGTTATCTATTATTACCGTATATTCTGACATTTAATTTCACTGTTGAGGCCAATCAAGGAAAATACAGTCAACATCTGAATCACAGGACATTCCCGTATTGTGTCTGCCAAGAGGTTGATTTTCACAATCAACAGGACAGCTTTGGTCAGTTTCAAGAGCAGCCATAGAGCCTATTCCTCCGCTACTGTAGTAACAGAAATCATTGTTATTTGTCCCGCAATAGTTGGCCCAGCTTGAAGATTCAGTTGCAACACATTTTTTTTGTCCTATAGGGCTTATACCGGGAACCTTACACTCCCAGTATCCTGTTTTATCAGAGGGCCAATCATAAAAAGCACATTCTATAGGGTCATCACAGTCCTGCTCTAAAGCTATTATTCCACTCATATCACAGTCTTCCGGACATGATTTTTTAGATTCACCAAATTCAACATCACACTTTCCGTTTCCACAGAAAGCATGTCCGTAATTCGGCTGGCAAATATTATCAATGCAATCCCAAAGTCCCCACTGGATACATCCTCCGACATCAACCCAGAAACCCCCTTCGCATACTTGTTCCTGAGTTCCCTTGTCATCTACTCCGCAAGGAATTGTCTGCTCATCACCGTCATAACACTCAGGAGGTGTTGTATTTCCGGTGTTACCAGTATTTCCAGTATCACCTGTGTTTCCGGTGTTCCCGGTATTTCCAGTATCACCTGTATTTCCAGTATCACCTGTGTTTCCAGTGTTTCCAGTGTTTCCATTATCTTCATCATCATGGTATTCCACATCCCCGTCATCTTCGGGATCACTGACATCAGTGTTGTTATCCTGTTGTTGAGCGAATTTCACAGTTTTTGACCCGTCACAGGAAACAAAGAGAAAAAACATAGAAACAAAAACCACAAAGATCTTAAAAACCATAGTGTCCTCCATTTAATTTTGACACACCCTTTATTGTATATCGTTTTTTTTTTTTTTAAAGTTGTTTTTTCGCCTACAGATTTTTTTGTGAGAACTCTCTCCTCATAACATCTCACTCATAAACCGGCTTCTTCTCAGCAGCCATAAGCATCTCTTTGTTTTTGATCTCAGAAACCAACCTTTGTTTCAATGTTTCCATATCCTTAAGCTCGCAACTCCAGACAGTTATCACCCTCCAACCAAGATCCTTAAGTTCCGCTTTTACCCTCTTATCCCTTTCAACATTTGCAGCAAACTTCTTCTCCCAAAAATCAGTATTTGATTTCGGCATTGTTGCATCCTTGCAGTTGTGTCTATGCCAGAAACAACCATGCACAAAAATCACCGTTTTGTATCGCGGCAGAACAATGTCCGGCTTCCCCGGCAGATCCTTCCTGTTTATCCTGAAACGGAAACCCATTGAAAACAGCATTGAACGGACAATCTTTTCCGGTTTTGTGTTTTTTGAATGAATCCGGGACATATTCCATGAACGATGGGACGGGGTTAGGTGGTCAGTCATTATTTATTTTTAATGAACTTAAGCTTGTCCGCTGTAATTATTTGATTGCTTTCAATTACCTTAACAGTGGGTGGATCAGAAAGCTTGAATTTTTTAAGATCCTTTATTAAATCATCGAATTCTGAACTATTAGCAACAACAACATCATTTATTCCAATAACATCACCCGTCTCAATCTTTTTCTTCACATTTTTTGCTTCGTTTTCTTCTAATGTTAACAAGTAGCTAAGAGATCTTCTGTGCACATACTTAAGAGCAATGGCTTCAAGGTCAGCCTGTTTATACCTTTCTCTCAAACTAGTTTTCGCACTAAAACAAATGGGTCCATTTTGAGCAGTATAAACCATAATGTCAAAAGTCACATTTGGAACAAATGCCACTTTTGCACTTAAATAAAGAGGCAGAAATTTTTCTCTAATTAAGACAGTTGCTAGAATGTATTCAAATATTTTTCCATTCAAGTTACTGTTATAATTTTTATGGGTTTTAAACAACTCCCAGTATTTTGAAACATATTCTGACGGAGTCTTATATTTCAAATCTAGAAAGTTTGGAAAAAGCTCATCGAATAGCTTATCACCCTTTTTGCCTTTTCCAACAGTTATTCCCAATTGATTTAAAATTGTCATTTTTCCTCCGAAATTAGATTTATTATACTTTCCCCCGTTGCCTTTATTGCAGGAACCGCAACAGAATTTCCGAATTGTTTGTATGCTGAAGCATCCGCAACAACTATCTTAAATTTATCCGGAAATCCTTGTAATCTCGCCCACTCTCTCGGGGTCATTTTGCGAATTCCTTCCCTGTTAACTTCTCCTTTTATATGAGTTGTGGGATTAAAATCTGTAATCCTTTTATCAACTACAAGGTTTCTTTCTTTCCCCATTCCTCCAACAACTATTGCATTTGCAATTCCATCGTCAGGAATTATTTCAAAACCGAACCCATTGCCCTTGCTTTCATGTCTAGACTTGTGATCTCTAAGTGTCTGTAAATATTGTGTTGAAATATAATATTTCGTAGGCACAACTCTTTCTTCTCTAACATCTGCAAAGCAAACTTTTTTCTTAAAAGGTTGCGGATATTCGAAGTTATCAACTTTCGTGTTTTTATGAAATCCGACAATGAAAATTCTTTCTCTGTTTTGGGGAACTCCAAAGTCTTTTGCGTTTACAATCTCCGGTTCAGGCACATAATAATTGAGATCATTCCTCAAAACATTTAATATTGTT
>SLOD01000129.1 GCA_007132725.1 Candidatus Sumerlaeota bacterium | reverse complement strand
TGTTTATATTTATTTCTTTGATTTCTGACAGTTCTTTTTTACAATATTAACCTGAATAACGATTTATTTATTGTGGGGATGCTATGAAGCTGTTACTTTTTATGTTTTTTTTGTTTTCAACTTTTTGTGTGAAACCTCCTGTTGTTGATGAGGAAAAATTATTTGATAAATTTGGAGATAATGGAAATACAGGAGATGCTGGGGATATTTGTTCTCATGATCCATGTGAAGAAAATGAAGTTTGTGTTGAAGATGAAGAAGAGGATGATGGTTACAGATGTGATTGTGTCGAAGGTTATGTCTGGGACGAAGAAGGTGGAGTTTGTGTTGTAGATCAGGATGAAGACCAGGATGAAGACCAGGATGAAGATCAGGATGAAGATCAGGATGAAGATCAGGATGTAACGCCATGTACTCTTGAAAATGCCTGGATGCTTCCTGATAATGACTGGAAAACTTATTCCTACATGAGAATGATAGGAACTCTGGTTGACTATGTTGAAGGTGGCAAAATTGTTGATGCAGTGATCGTAAATGGAAGAGTAAAACTTGAAGACGGTCCAAGCTACGAGTTCAATGACGGGTTCTTTATTGCACAGGGCGGAACTGCTATGTCAATGGGATCCCGGCAAAATGTTGTCGGAGCAGTTGACCGTATTAACGGTTTTGCAACAGTTGACTACCTCGACTTTACGACCCGTTTTCAAAAAGGGCTCATCCCTGAAATGATCCAGGAAGGAGTTAATGAAGTAACAATGGGTGGACTTGCAACTTTTTCCAGACAGTTTATAGATATTTACTTCGATCCTGCCACTTTTATGACAGAAGAAGTTGTTTACAGGAAAGTGTGCTGGGTAGCAGTTTCTGAATACGGAGAAACAGAATTTTTCGGTGAGCCTTACGACGATTTGCCAATTGGCGGTATTTACGGCTGTTTTGATAATGACCAAACAGGTGCTGATGGCGAAACTTTAAGAATGATGTTCCGCAACAAATTGACAGCTGACAGAGCAGAGATCCTTGAGATAATTAACACCCGTACAGACGGAACAGTTGCTGAGCTTGGAGATTCTGATTTTACGCCGATCTGTGAATGTCGTGATGAAGAAGGCGTTCTTGTTGACTGTTCCGTTTATGATGGTCCCGGGGGTCCTGAACTTTAAGGGAACTTGTGTCTTTGGATTTCATAGAAAGTTACTCTAAACATTGTCTCCGGCTGTTTTCATGAAAAAAACTGTCCATCTATGACATTGGCATTGCCTGGACCGGTGAAAACAAATGATGATTTGAGATAACTACTTTACCCCCCCCTTGACATCGTTTTTGACTTTAATAACCTTAAAAGATGTATGATTGATCTTGTTTTAAGGAGGTGTTTATGAAAAATTTGTCAATCTTAACAGTATTTGCTTTCTCTATTTCACTTATGCTTAGTTGCGGAGATGACGGTAAAGACGGGAGTTCTTGCACTATTGTTGAAAATGAAGACGGCACAAAAACTCTTGTCTGTGATGATGGAACAGAAGCTGATATTTCATCTGGCAAAGATGGTAAAGACGGAGTCGATGGAGAAGATGGAGTCGATGGAGAAGATGGAGTTGATGGAGAAGATGGAGTTGATGGTAGATCCGGAACTGATGGAGAAGATGGAGCCAGTGCTCTTATGAAGGTTGTCCCAATAGGTGAAGAAGACGAAGGACACGACTGCGAGAACGGTGGTTACTGGGTAATTACCTGTGAAGATGATGGTGAAGGTGAGTGCATTGAAGGTACCAAAGATATTGAGGCTGTTTGTCATGGTGAAAAAGGTGAGCAGGGAAGTCCGGGAGATGATGGTGCAAAAGCACTTGTAAAAACAATTGAATTGAGCAGTAACCCTGACGATGATAACTATGATGAAAACTGTCCTTATGGTGGAATTAAAATAAAATCAGGTATGGACGACGGAGATGGTAATTTTGTTGATGATCCCGTTGTTACATATGTGTGTAACGGAGAGGATGGTGAGTTTCTGGATGATGATATATGGTTCAGTGATTACTACATATATAACCAGGACGACCTGGATTTCATAAAAAGTTTCTCGATAATCATAGGTGATCTTGAAATAGACATTGAAGATCCTGACATTGAAGAAATTCATCTTCCCCTATTGGAAATTGTGGGAGACGATTTTTATTTAAGGTCTAACGATGTCTTGAAATCTCTAAAACTTCCCAACCTTAAAACGGTAGGAATGGAGTTTTACATAAGATCTAACAGTGCTCTGGAGTCTATAGAAATTCCCAGTCTCAAGATAGTAGGAGAAGATTTTAGGATACGGGAAACCGGCTTGGTATCATTTGAGGCCCCTGTTCTTGAAAAAGTTTTAGAAGATTTTAGGATATATGGCAATGAATCCTTGGAGACTTTTGAAGTTCCCAGCCTTGTAACTGTCAGAGAAAGCTTCCGGGTATATGATAATGAATCCTTGAAAACTTTTGAAGTTCCCAGCCTTGTAACTGTCAGAGAAAACTTCCGGGTATATGACAATGACTCTCTGGAAACCTTTAAGCTGCCTAATCTTGAAATGGTAGGGGAGGATTTTGTTTTAGGAGAAAACACAGCTTTTGCTGGCGGAAACGAATCTCTGACCGATTTTGAACTTCCAGCGTTAGCAAAGGTTGGTGATGATTTTCAGGTTGCAAATAACCCTGAACTCCCAACGGAAAAAGCTGAAAATTTAAGAGATCAGTTGCTCGATAGAGACGGCATAGGAGGAGATATAATAATCACTAACAACAAAAATTAAGGTTTGCTGAATACGGTGTCTTTCTTTATTTTATGAAATTTCTGAAAAAAACATCTTGTAGAGTCACTACATATCGTTCCATACTATTTTTCCATCAACAATTGTCATGACACATCTGGTTTCGACAAGAAGAGGATCGCCGTCAAATACTGCAATATCAGCATCTTTGCCGGGTTCAAGACTTCCGACTCGAGAAGCAACTCCGCATATTGAAGCAGGATTCACCGTTATAGCTTTAAGAGCTTCATGGCGGGGAAGACCGGCTTTTACAGAATAAGCCGCCATAAGAGGAAGGTACTGCACAGGAATAACGGGAGAATCTGTTGTTATGGCACATAGTACTCCGGCTTCCGAAAGTATTTTGAGAGTTTTAAAATCCTTGTCCTTCAGTTCCTCTTTAACTCTTGATGTCAGAGTGGGTCCCACAACACAAGGGACTTTTTTTTCTGCAATATACCCGGCTATTTTATGACCGTCAGTAGCATGTTCTATGACCAGATTGAAATCAAACTCATCTCTTATGCGTATAATTGTTGCGATATCATCAAAACGATGTGCATGACACCTGAGGGGAACCTCTTTGTTCAATATTTTTTCTATCACTTCAAAAACAAGATTGCGTTCGAAAGATTCTGACTTCTTTTTCTTTTTTTCCATGTAATTAAGAGTTTTTACAAAATACTCACGCATAAGTGCCGCTGTGCCCATACGAGTTGAAGGCATCTTTTTTCTTTCTCCGTATACACGCTTGGGATTTTCTCCCAAAGCAGCCTTTACTCCTGCAACAGTAAGAAGAACACGGGCATCGACAACATTGTCGCCGGCTGTTTTCATAAAAAGAGACTGTCCACCTATGACATTGGCACTGCCTGGACCGGTGAAAACAGATGTGATGCCATTTTTAACAGCATCTTCAAATGCTGCATCCTCAAGATTCACTGCGTCAATAGCCCGAAGATGAGGAGTTACAGGTTCAGTGAGTTCGTTCCCATCTTCGTTTGCCCATATGAGAGGCTCGGAATATACACCAAGGTGGGTATGTGCATCAATGAAGCCGGGATAAATACTTAGACCTTTCATATCAAAAACCTTTTCATTTCCGGATGGTTTCAAAGAAGGAGATATATTGCAAATTTTAGATTTTTTTATTCTTATATCCCCTGAAAAAGGGTTTTCTGAAGTCATTGTAAAAATTTTTGCATTTTTAAGCAGCATAATAAGCCTCCCTGTTGTTTGTTAAAACCTTAACCTGCTAAATTTGTTTCTATTTGTCATTCTGCAGCCCTTGCAAAATGTCCAGTATCAAGCAGTTTACTTCATTTATATACAAAAGTCAAAGCACATCGAGACGGAGTTGATCCGGCAAGGAGAACCCTTATTTATCTGTGTCTGCAGAGATTGATGGGGTGGAAGGATAATCAGTGGTGGTGATCATCATCTTCTTTGGTCTTATGGACGGTTCCTTTTTCATGTTCGGCAGGGGCATAGATGACATAGACTTTAAGTGGCTTATTTCCAGTATTGATAATGTTGTGCCAGTAACCGGCAGGAATAAAAATTGCCCAATCATCCTCAACCGATTTTTCATAGTTGAGCGAATCTTCAGTTTCCCCCATTAAAACTTTTGCTGAACCTGATTCAATTCTGATAAACTGATCGTTTTCTGTATGAACCTCAAGCCCGATATCTTCACCTTTCGGTATAGACATAACTGTCATCTGGAAATAGCTGCCAGTCCATTTTGTTGTTCTGAAATTAATATTGTCTTTAGTCAGTTTTTCAATGTCAACAACCCATGGCTTTCCACCCTCATCTTTCGTATCGATACCGGGAGCCTCCTGCTCCGTGACAGATTCTTCTTTTTGGGTGGTTTTCTCCTCAACCGGAGCATCTTCCTGGACAGTGCTTTTGCATCCGCAAAATACAAGTGTTGCCATAATAAAAAATAAAATGTTTGCTTTCATAAACGCCTCCTTGCTACTCCTAATATACTCGGAAAATTCCCAAAATGATCGTTTTCGTCATTTTCCTGAAAATCAGTTTCATAACTTCCTATCATTTCCATTATTCCGTTTTTGTGCGAAAAGTAAAGAAACTCTTCAGATTGTTTTGACAAATGGAACTGTAAAACCACCAGTAATCCTATGATAATTACAACAAATTAATTCTTTAATTGAAGTTTCCACTCTGTATCCAGGCATAGAATTCAGTTATGTTGCACTCAGTGAAACACAGCCGTTTTTATGTTACACCCGGAGTATCCTAAATCCGGCTATTCGGCATCATCCGGCTCTTCGATATCGTCCCCCACACATTTGTATCCATCATCTTCCGAAGCATCGGGAACACACTCCTCGTCGACCTTACAAGGATTCGGACGGCATACACCATCTTCGGGACCTCCGGGGCCGTCATACACGGAACAGTCAACCTTCGTTTCTCCGTCTTTTTCAAAACAGTCACAGACCCCCATATATTCTTCATCTTCGGGCTGTGCGATAGTTCCATCAGGTCTCCTGTTGACATGTTTAAGAATGTCTTCATATTCTTCGGTCAGCTCCCCTTTGAACATCATTTTGAGTATCTCTCCGGTAGAAACATCAATATTGTCCTCAAAACAACCGAACATCGCTCCAATGGGAGTATCATCGTACACCTGTTCGGCTTCCTCATATTCACCAACGGCTGAAACTGCATACCAGCAGTTCTTTCTCACATACTGATCTGTTATCTGACCTGATGCAGTGTTGAATTTTATGTCTAGGTAGGTCCTGCGGTATGTTATGGTTCCAGCAAAACCGGTCTCGCTGACACCATTTTCTATCATGGTCGGAACAAGCTGCTTGTCAAAATAGATCATCATATCATAGTAGTCAACAACTGCTGTACCGGCACGGTGGTTAATGTTTAAAAAATCATACTCGAAAGCACTGGCAAGGATTGTCTGATTCTGGTATTTGTAGTAAACACCGTCGCTGAAATCCATGTTGATGCCCCTCTTTGCAAGTTTGACTTTGCCTTCAACGATAACGGCCGGCTCATAGTCACTATAATCTACGACTTCCCCTATCATCCTTAGATTGTACCATGAATCCCAACCAGATTCCGGAGCCATCCATATCTTTTCAAGAAAGCAGTCCTCTGAACCTGTATCCCCTGTATTGCCTGTATCTCCAGTATTTCCAGTATCTCCAGTATTTCCAGTATCTCCAGTATCTCCAGTGTTTCCAGTGTTTCCGGCATCTCCAGTATCCCCTGTGTCTCCAGTGTCTCCTGTGTCTCCTGTGTCTACTCTGCCACATGAAACAACCATAAATACTGATAGTAAAAGCATTGTGATCAGAAATCTTTTCATATCGTTACCCGAATAAAAATAAATATATCAGAGAATTATAGCAGATTAATTTTTTAATTAAAGTTTATCACCACCTTCAAAATTCCCCCTGTTTTATGTTATAAGTCTTTGCGATCAAAACATCATTCGAGGAGGCAATCATGAAAGAAAATGTAAATGAAATTGCAACTTCAGATAAAGGAAATCCCCTGTGCGGGGATTTAATGTGTGTGGACTTTTGGCGAGAAAAATTTAAAGGAATGTGCGTTGAAAGCACCGTCAACTACACCACAAACAACAGCTATTTGCAGTTTATTCCATAATATGGAAAAAATCTTTATTATTTTTTTCTCTTTCGAGTATACTCCCCAAATGTGAAGGAGGTGCTTAGGTGTCCGAGTCTAAAATTATTGCAAGGAACAAGAAGATTTTTAGAAATTATGAGATACTTGAAAAACTTGAGGCAGGAATTGTTCTTGTCGGAACGGAGATAAAGTCAGTAAGACTTGCAAGTGTTTCGTTCCGGGACAGTTTTATAGATATCAACAAAGGGGAAATGTGGCTTGTCGGATTTTATATTGCTCAGTATACTTCCGGAAATATTTGGAACCATAAAGAAGACAGAAAACGGAAATTGTTGTTGAACAAAAGAGAGATCA
>SLOD01000062.1 GCA_007132725.1 Candidatus Sumerlaeota bacterium | reverse complement strand
TTTTCACCCAACTTTTCACCCAACTTTTCACCCAACTTTTCACCCAACTTTTCACCCAACTTTTCACCCAACTTTTCACCGCCCCCGCTTAAAACAGGATGAGCAAAAAGAGTCATGGAAACACCGCCGTTTTTTTCAATCATTTCAGGTTCGGGCAAACCTGCCTCTTTGCATGCATTGATTATTTTCAGGGTGCCGCGTCCCCAGGTATCAATGTACCCTCCCAAGAAACAGGCATTGGCTAATAAAGGGTTACGGGGTCGAGAATTATGCTCTTTTTTAAGATCTTCAAGACTCAAACCGTAGGGGAGAGTACCTTCATTCCAAATGGAAAGCCTGTCATCGTACACTCTCATTTGAATAGTTGCCCCCATATAGGTGCGGTGAACCAGTGCATTCAAAAGCATTTCTCTGAGTGCGGCAATCGGGTATAAATCATGCTCCAATCGTTGAAATCCTTCAAAAGTAATAGGGCGGGTCAAAAATTTGTAGTTCAGTTGCACTTGGACTTCATGAAGCATGTTGACCAGATTCCCTTCTACGATCTCTTGAAAGCGCAGGTCTGCCGCATCAATGCCAAAACGACCAATTTTTATCTGAACATTGGGATAAAAACGCAGAGGGTCTTTGCCGAACATAATAATTGCTGCCCTTTTGAGTTTTTTTCCATCGGTCAGTTTCAGTTTTTCAAGAAATTGGAAAGTGTTCAGTCCTTTTGTTTCAGGTAACCGTCCTTTGTTTTTGCTGTCTTCAATGAATTTCTCGATACTTTTTTCATCTATATCCTTAACAGTTGCACCTTCTTCTATCACATCGTCCCATGTTTTACCGGCTTTTTTGAGCAGAAACTCATTCAACTCAACGCCTGTAAGTTCCATTTTTGTGCTACCTGAACGGTAATAAAATCTTCCTCGAAGTGAAACAGCCACAGAATAAGGGTTTACCTTTATGGAGATGTATTTCTTATCTTTTTCTTCATGCAGCTGTACATCGCAGATGATGCCCATCGCATTGCGGATTTTGTTAGGGATATCTTCCAGCAACCGGGCATAATCGGTTAAATGCACCACATTTCCCGCATCGTCTCTGCCGATATAAATAATACCGCCGATTGCATTGGCAAAGCCGCAAACCCATTTCAGGTAATCATCATGCCAACTTTGTTTGTATTCAATGTTCTGTTGCTCCGGCATATCGTTAACTTCCAACTTTACCCATAATTCTTGTCCATTATACGAATAAAACTCCTGTTTAAAAGGAATTTTTAAGGTGTTAACTTTATCTTGTTATCCGCAAAGATGACCAAGCATATTCTGTTTGCGGATTCATGTAAAAAAAATTGCATAATCCGCAAAGATAAGTAGTATTGTTCTGTTTGCGGATTCTTATTAGAGGGGTGTGCTATGAAATTTGTCGGAAGAGCCAAAGAAATTGAAATCCTTGAGAGAAACTATAGTTCTCCTGAAAGCAGGCTGGTCGTTGTTTATGGAAGAAGAAGAGTCGGTAAAAGCACTTTAGTTCATAAATTCGGTGAGAAAAAAAACGATTTTTATTCTTTTGAAGCAGCAGAAAAACTTGATGGACAGGAACAGATTTCTCATTTTATCAACCAGCTTGACGAAAAAATCAGAGATACTTTTCTATTACAAATAGGTTTTTCAGACTGGTCTTTTGTTTTTAAATATTTAACTGAAAAAATCATTGTAAGACAATCTAAAAAAAAGCTGATTCTGTTTTTTGATGAAATTCAGTGGATGGGTTCAGGAAAAGAGAAGCTGATAAGCATAATTAAGTTTTATTGGGACAATCACTGGAAAGATAAGAATGTGATGCTTGTTTTGTGTGGTTCGGTAGCTTCTTACATGGTTAAAAAGGTGTTGAAATCAAAGGCTCTTTACGGGAGAATCAGTGAAGAAATTCTGTTGAAAGGTTTGAATCCTCCTGAAAGTTATAAAATGTTCAGCAAGAAAAAGAGTGAAGAGGAAATTTTGAAATATCTTATGGTGTTTGGTGCAATCCCTAAATATCTTGAGGAAATAGACCAGTCACAATCTTTCAATAACAACATTAATAGACTTTGCTTCAGCAAAAACGGGCTTATGATAAATGAGCCGGAAAGAATTTTTTATGCTCAATTCAGAGAAGTGAGAACTTACCAGCAAATAGTCCATCTTTTGAGTGGTGGACTTTTTTCAATGCAGGAAATAAGTGAAAAACTGAAAATTGTTTCGGGCGGCGGATTAAAGATGTATCTTGATAATCTTGAACATGCTGAAATAATAAGGCATGTTGTCCCTTTTGATAAAAACCACAGAACCAAGTTGAAAAAATATACGATAGCCGATGAATTTCTCACATTTTACTTTAAATATATGGAGCCTAATCTTGCTGAAATAAGAGAAAGCGATTCCGGAAAGTTGTTTGAAGCGATCTCTCAAAACAGTTTTCAGACATGGCTCGGCTTTGCTTTTGAGAGATTTTGTCTTAAAAACGGGTGGCATATTGCCAACCTTATGGGTTTTGGAGATGAAGTGTTGCGGGTGGCACCTTACTATGGAAAAAAAGACAACTCCTTTCAGATAGATTTGCTGTTTAAAAGGGCGGATAAAGTTATAACCGTATGTGAAATCAAGCATCAAAGTTCAAAAATAAGTACCAAAATAATCCCCGAAGTAGAAAGGAAATGTGCCCTTTTTGAAGTGCCCAAAGGTTACAGCATCGAAACCGCACTCATAAGCCTTTACGGGCCCGATAAACCACTAAAAGAAAGTCGCTTCTTTGATCACTCAATAACACTTAAAGATATCTTGAGAGGAGGGTGATTGAATTATTATTGCCTTTTCAGTGGATAAGGTTAATCTGGGGTTGTGGTTTTCTGAAAGTGAGGAGAAGCGATGATAGATGTTTCAGGGTTGAAGTTCAGATATCCGGGTTCAGATGCCGATGTGGTAAAAGGAATAGATTTTTCTGTTTCAAGGGGTGAAATTTTCGGTTTTCTTGGTCCAAGCGGTGCGGGAAAGAGTACAACACAAAAGATCCTCATAAAGATTCTTTCCGGTTATGGTGGAAGCATAAAGGTTGAGGGCAATGAGCTTAGCAGTCTTGACAGCGGATATTTTGAAAAGATAGGTGTCGCTTTTGAATTCCCCAATCTTTACAGCAAGTTCACTGCTGTTGAAAATCTTAACTTTTTTTCTTCGCTTTATTCTGCCAAATGTACTGATCCTCAAAAACTTCTTGAGATGCTCGGGCTTGAAAAAGATGGCGGAACTTTTGTTTCCGCTTATTCAAAAGGGATGAAAATGCGTCTTAACTTTTTAAGGGCAATTATGCATAACCCTGAAATTTTGTTTCTTGATGAACCTACCTCCGGTCTTGATCCTGCAAATGCAAGAAAGATGAAAGATATAATAAAAATGAAAAAGGGTGAGGGGAAAACGATTTTCCTGACAACCCACGATATGCACACAGCAGAAGAACTTTGTGACAGAGTGGCATTTATTGTGGATGGTTCGATATCACTTATTGATTCACCGCGAAACTTGAAAATAAAGAAAGGAAAAAAAGCTGTCAAGGTTGAATATGTTGAAGAAAATATTCTTAAAAGTGACTCTTTTCCTTTGGACGATATCAATGAAAACAAGCGTTTTCAAGATATTTTGAAAACAGGTTCAGTGGAAACGATCCACACAATGGAATCAACTCTCGAAGATATTTTTATTGAAACTACAGGAAGGAGACTTCTTTGAGAGCAATCTCTTTATTAAAACACGATATTATTTTTCAGTTCAGACACAGATTCTATTATGCATACTTTTTCATTCTTGCTGTATATTATTCAATAATTACAAATGTTTCAGGGGTTGCAAAAGATTTTCTCACAATATTTATCCTTTTTTCAGACACCACAGTTCTTGGATTCTTTTTTGTGGGCGGACTTATTCTTCTTGAAAGAGATCAGAACACTCTTCAGTCAATTTTTGTTACCCCTGTGAAGGTGGGAGAGTATCTTTTTTCAAAAACAGTTTCATTAACTGTTCTTTCATACATCGCAAGTGTTTTCATAGCTTTAGTTGCTTACGGTTTCCCTGATCAGTTCTTGCTTTTTTCAGCGGGAGCGATACTCAGTTCAACATTTTTTATTTTTACAGGGATTGCAATTGCCGTAAGATCTAAAACGGTTAACAAATACTTTTTCAATGCAATTGTGTTCACTATGATATTTTTTGTCCCCATAGTTGATTTTGTCGGGATATTTAAGAGCAGATTGTTTGTTGTGTTTCCAACTTATGCGACAGTTACCTTGTTCAGTGTGCTGATAAGAGAACTCACCTTTTTTGAAAAAACAGCTTCACTCATTTCGCTTTTATTGTGGAACTGCGGAATGTTTTTTGTTGCAAAAAAATGGTTTTACCGGTTTGAAATTTTAAAGAACGGGAAAAACTGATGAAAAAACTTATGAAATTCACTGTTGCAGACCTCAGGAACATTGTCAGGGATCCCATGCAGACAATGACGGCTGTTGCTCCTCTCATTATAATAGTTGTCATAAGAATCTTTCTTTCTGTTGCACGGGAACAAGTGATTCAATTCTTTGATTATGACATAATTTCAGATTATCCAATGATAATTTCATTTTTTTCATTGCTGATCCCCATGATGGTCGGGCTTGTTATCGGCTTTATAATTCTCGATGAAAGGGATGAATCAATGATAAATTATTATGCAGTAACACCTTTGACAAAGAAAGGATACCTTGTTTTCAGGATGACAGTTCCCATTGTTTTTACATTTTTAGTTTCAGTTGTTTTCTATTTATCTCTTTATGATATTTATGCAGTTGATCTGTTGAAATTATTGATTGTTTCATCACTGCTTGCTTTACAGGCACCTGTTTTTTCTTTTTTGATGGCATCTTTTGCGTCCAATAAAGTGGAGGGACTTGCGATCGGAAAACTTCTCGGAATGATGATCGTTCCCCCAATTGCCAACTATTTTCTTGTCTCAAACTGGAGCCTGCTCTTTTTCATAGTTCCCCAAACATGGGTCAGTGCAATAATCACAGGAAAAAACATCGGTTTTCTCAATCTTCCAATGATAGTTTCACTCTCGCTTTTTATCCATGTCGCAATAATTATTTTCTGCATCAAAACCTTTATGAAAAAAGTTGACGGTAGTTAAGAAACCGCACTCATAAGCCTTTACGGGCCCGATAAACCACTAAAAGAAAGTCGATTCTTTGGTCACGCAGTAACACTTAAAGAAATATTGAGAGGGTGAAGTTGTGGTTTTAATACAAAAAACCGAAAAGCCACAGCGGAATTTTGTTTTTGAACCCAATTTCAATATCATCAAGTGCATAAATTATTTTTTCTGGATCATTTTGGCTTTCTATTTTTTTATTTTTTCCGCCAATTTCAATGATGCGGCTGTCATCAACTTGAAAATCTCCTTTTTTGGGAATTCTCAGTTTGTTGACTGGTGAGACTGCCTGTGAGAAGAAGGTTTCCCTGATATTTCCAATGTTTTTGGAGTTGTCTGGCGAAACGGCATACATTTGTGATGTGTTGTTAAGGTATATTTTTTCAGGTTTTCTAAGTGAATCCAGCTCGTTCCCTGATTTTTGATATTGTTTTATGATTCCCGCATCTTCAATGTATGAAAGATAGGTTTTTATCGTTCTGTGATCAGATATTCCGCAAATTTCTTTCAAAGCGTTCAAGTCAGGAGTGTACGGGACAAGTGAAGCCAGAACAGAGAGAAGTTTTTTTATTTTTCTTATGGTTTCCCCGTTAATAAACTCATATACGGAAGTGAGATCCGATTCAATTGAGGTATGAATGTTCTGTTCCATTATCAAATGTATCAGAGATTCTTCTTTGAATTCTAAAAAATAGGGATAGAACCCCTTTCTCAAATAATCATAAAAAAAGGGAAGAATCCGGAGATTGGCACTTTTTAATGTTTCGAGAACGGAAAATGCGATCTTTTGGTGGTTTTCTATTATTTCAGTAAAAGAGATTACCGGAAAATCGATGTTTTCTTTAACAGTAAGATATTCTCTGAAAGAAAGTCCCTCCATTTTATAAACAATGGCACGACGGGAAAGATCATGAGATCCTTTGTGTATCTCAAGTGCACTGCTTCCTGAAGCGATCATTTTAAGGCTTGGAAATGAGTCGTAAATACTTTTAAGCTCCATAGACCATTCCTTGTATTTATGGATTTCATCAAAGCAGATCAGTTCGCCCCCTAGTTTTTGAAAATCTTCTGCAATTGAGTACAAATGTGTTCCGCCAACTAAAAAATGGTCAGTTGGAACATAAAGAATTTTATTGGAAAGAATATCGCCGCCTGTGTAGTCCAAAAGAAACTGGGTCATAGCTGTTGACTTGCCGACACCCCTCTGACCTGAAATAATATTAAACCTGTGAGACAGGTCGTACCGTTTAAGAAAGTATCTTCTGAACTCTCTTTTGTTGGCTGACAAAAACTGTCTGCTTAAATCAAAAAACTTTTCCATCATAACCTCTGCGATAGGATTCCATTACCAACTTCAACTTCATATTATAGTAATCAGTTACAATAATTCAAGTAAAAAGTTGGGATTCTATTACCAAGCAGTTTCGTGTCGCAAAGTCTTTAATCCGCAAAGATAATTGTTTAAAACCCCCCTGTCAAGACATTTAAAAACCTTACCAAGCGGTTCATCGTCGAGACATTAATTTTCTTACTATAGTCGCTCATAAAACAGCCCTCGCTTTTGGATTTAAATTTTTACTGTATGAAATAGT
>SLOD01000017.1 GCA_007132725.1 Candidatus Sumerlaeota bacterium | reverse complement strand
TCTTCGATCTTTTTCAGTTCTTCAAGGGGAAGAAACAAAATACCCCTGTCTTCAAGGTATGAAATATCTCTGTCAAAATCTATAAACCTTATTTTACTGTTCCCTTTTATTCTTTTTTCCAGCAAAGACAGGAAGTCTATGTTCTTTTGACGATCCGGAGATGAAGCAACGACAAGTATATTCGAATAACTTCCAACCCTTTCTTCCATTTTTTCCAACTTGACGACCGTTTCATTAGTACCTTGAAAAAGTGCTCTGAGATCTGTATCCACTTTAAAGTTGTTTTTAAGACAGTAAACTTCTCCGGCGAGGATAAGAAACAACAGCAAGATAAACCATATAGAATATTTGTAACAAAACAACAATACTTGTTCAAGCCTGTCTTTCAAAACACACCTCTTGTTTTTCCCGTCAATTACTGCAAATCTTTATAGTCATCGGCATCAAGAATTTTTTCATCTTCATTTTTCCGCGGACTGTCCTGCTCTCCTTGTGTATAAACACTGTAGTGGAAACTGCCGTTTTTGAGTTTCCCTTTGAAGTATTTTATCAATTGTTTTGCAAAAAAGACCCTTATTTGTGGAATCAGCACCATAAATCCTAATGTGTCTGTTAAAAACCCCGGGGTCAGCAACATAGCACCACCGGCAAATATAAGGACACCCTCTACCATTTCCATTGCCGGAGTACGACCTCTGCTCATGGAGTTATTTATATCCATCAATATCTGGAACCCTTCTCTTTTTGCAAGCCAGGCTCCTATTATTCCAGTTAATACCACTATCATGATCGTTTCAAGAACACCTATCTCCGAACCTATTTTTATCAGCAGATAAAGCTCTATCACTGGAACCACAGTAAACAGAAACAGCAATTTGAAAAACATTTAAACCTCGTTGAAGGTTGCATTTCGTGATACATTAACAGGATTAACGGAAAAAAACAAAAAAATTAACTGTCAAGTTTTCGTAAAAAAAATCCCGGAAACAAGTCCGGGTATAAAAAATGGCTCCTCGTGACGGACTTGAACCGCCGACCTAGTGGTTAACAGCCACCCGCTCTACCGACTGAGCTAACGAGGAACCTCCATGGAAAAACTCTAAATCATCTCAAAAAACTTCTGCGAAAGCTAATATACTTATCAAAAGGACACAGTCAAATAATTTTTTATCCGTTTTTTTGCCCATTTTAAAACAAGCATATTTAAAACCTTATTCTATTTTTGAAAGTAATTACATTCGGTTATTTTTTTTTGTTTTTGCTTGACGGTTTAATTTTTTAGAGTAACATGGTTAGGTGTGGATGTAAAAATCCACATTCCCCTCCCACCCCAGATATGAGGCGCCTTCTAACAAAGGCGCCTTTTTTATTCCATGAATTGTTGAGAAGTCTTTTCCTCTGATAAAGATAATCTCATTTTAAAATATCCAACCTCCTTAAAATACCCTTTAGATCTTACTTCATATTTTTCTTTATCAATACGAGAATAAGCAAGGTCTATTAAGAGAGGATTGTCATCTCCGGGAAGAACAGGGTTTGTAAATTTCAAATCAGCGGTTTCTATAAGCAGCTTCATTTTTTTTATATCTTCAAAACATTCTTTTACTGTCTGCATGATCATCACTCCGGGAACAACCGGCTTGGAAGGAAAATGTCCGTCAAAAACAGGATGCTTACCATTAAAAACAACTCTTAAAGTGAAGCTGTTATCACTTCTTTCTACCAACTCATATCTGTAAAAATAAAAAGTATCCATCTATTTAGCCTCTAAAAGTGTCAACTCTATTTTAAGCTTCACATTTGAATGTATAATACTTACAGCAACAGGAGTAAAGCCTTTTTCATATTCATACTTTATCTCAAAATAAGCACCTCCATTTTGCCGGGTATTTGAAATTCTTTCGATCACTTTTTTTTCCATATTCAAAACTGCTATAGTACTTTTATTTCCTTTTTCCGGACAAACATAAAGCTTATATTCCGATGTGTTGAATCTGTAAAGATCACACTTCCTGCCTCTCATACCGCTTAGAACCATCAATGTAAAATCTTCTTTAAAAGTATCTCTTATCCCGGGCCTATCCAGTTCATGGAACACACTTGACATTTCAGCTTCACCATCTCTTATTTCTATGTCAAACAGTTTAAATCCGGTTTCTGACATTAGAGTCATCCTGAAGTGATCTTCTCCAAATTTCTTTGAGGCAAGGATCCCTGAGAAATGCATTGAGTAAATATCTATGTTAACCTTATAAAGAGTTGATTCGCTGTCTGAAAAGGGAATATTATCTAACTGAAAAGTGTGTCTTTCCTTAACTTTGAAACAATCTTTACAAGGCATTGTCGTTCTACAGGATAGTAGAAACGAAATAAGTAATAGAAAAAATAAAAACCCGTTCTTCATTTCAATTGGAATTCGCTGTCATCTAAAGGAATATTTATCCTTCTGTCATTAAAGAATATTTCTGTCGAGTCTCCGTCCCTTTCGATCATTTTAAGCTTTTTAACAGTATAGTCTTTTTTATCAAAAACTATTTTTATCCTTTTAAAATATTCTTTCATTGTGCTTTTTGAAGGCTCCATATCCACATAAAGCCTGCCATCATTCTCATAAATTTTAAAATTAAAATTTTCATTTTCAGTTAATATTGTACCGTCAAGAGACTTTATCATAATATCATTCAATTCTTCAAAAACTGAGTTTGAACTCATATCGAAACTTCTCACTTTGTTCCCATCTTTCATAAAAACATTTCTCCCGTCCAGTACTATTTGATAATCAAAAGGTTCCGTATACTGCCATTTGACAAGATTTCTACCTCCATTCTTTTTAAGAAAAAACTTCCCACTTGTTATCACCTTGTCAGACAAAAAGGAAAGATGTTTGATCTGCCTGAAAGAACTTTTTATTGTGCTTATTTTGCTGGTGTTTTCAGATATGCCGGCTTTATATTTTTCAAACCGTTCTCTTTGAGCATTTTCGCCGAGTTCAGTGCGGGAACTTTCTGTTTTTTCACCTGAAACAAATCCCAGAAAAAAAACAACAATGACCGTAGCTGTAAATCCTTTCAAATCAATCCTCCGCAAGAAATTTTTCAGGTTCAATAAATTCAAATCCTTTCTGACGGGACATGTCAATAAAAGATTTTAACACATCAACTGTACCCTTTACAGTATCATGGAAAAGAACTATGTCTCCACCTTTAAGCTTTTTCAGTGTTTTTTTAAGGATCTCTCTTCCTTTTCTAATTTTTGTATCAAAAGACCTCACACTCCATCCAACAACTTTCAAGCCTGTTTCATCAACTGCCGATGCTATCTGCGGGTTGGTTATTCCGAAAGGAGGTCTGAAGTATTGAGCGCTTATACCAGTTGCTTGAAAAATAACATCTCCGGTTTTTTTGATTTCATCTGTCACCTTTTTAGCTGAATAAAAACCAAAAAAAGTTGAATGACTGAAAGTATGAATACCGACAGAATGGCCCCTGTTTACGATTTCCTTAAGAATCCCTGGGTTAAGCGACACCTTCTCCCCGATAACAAAAAACAGTGCTTTAACTTTTTTTTCATCGAGAATGTCAAGAACCTCCAGAGAAAGTTCCGGATCGGGACCATCATCAAAAGAGAGAAGTATCCCATTGGGAAACTTTGAGTTTGAGCAAAAGGAGTTAACAAATATCCGGGAAGATATCCTGAAAGAACCGTAAGTAACATACCCTAAAAGGAATACCAAAGTAAAAATGAAAAGAGGAACAGAAAAATTAAAAATATAGAAGAGCAGTCCTATGACAAATAAAAATATCAGTATCTGTTTAAGCTTAAACATGTTCAACCAAAATAAAAGCACTTTCCATATTTAAAAAACTGTTCCATATAAAAATTTTATCTGCATTCCCTTCCGTTATCATTTCAAGTGCAGTCACTAAAGCAAGAGCCCCTGCCGTCATAAATTCTCCGCTTTTTTGTTTTGGAGAAAGCATCCCTTTCCAGTTTAAAGAGAGTACTTTCTTTTTTTTCCAACCATCATGATCCGGGTCACCATTGAAAGGTGTTAAAATAAAAGTCTTATCCGGAACAACCTTGTTCCTGTCTAAAAAATCGATTAAACTTGCCTCAGTTTTTTTTCTGTCTGTGACAGGAACCAGCTTGATATCAACAAGTTTTGCTACCGCACCCTTTCTTTCTCCGCACAAAACAAAAAATCCGGAACCTTCACCCGGTTCCACGCCATTTTGATACAGACCTATGCGTCGGGTTATATCAATATACTCTTCTGTCAGTTCATCTACTCCACCTGCAAGAATGTTGAGTCGAAGATTTTCACTTACCATGAGAAAGGCTTCAAAAAGAGCATTTTCAAAAGAGATCCCCCTGTGAACAAATGTCGTATTGTAGCCTTTGCAACCGGTAATTATAGATATCTGACCACTTACTGTATTGTGTGTAGAGTAAATAAATGGTGCAGGATTAAGATTTTCCTCATTATACTGCAGGATTGAATTTATAAATTTTATCGTATCCGAAAGACAGCCTAATCCTGTTCCGGTGATTATTCCATCGGGCTTTTCAACTCCGGCGTTTTTAAGAGCTGTCATCCCACTGAAAACCCCGCTTCTTACTATAGAGCTCATTCTCCGTGACTCTTTCGGGTCAACGAACTCTTTTATTGGCGGTCTGGGGCATAAGAACATCCCTTTTTCATGATCTTTTTCAGGGAACAGTCCACCAAAGCCTTTAAAGTACACCGCCATTTCAACACCTTGAAAAAATTAAAGAACTGTTGTTACCACCAAAACCGAATGAGTTTGACATCACATGATGGATATTAATGTTTTTAATTGTTTTTACTACAGGAACCAGTTCAGTTTCTTCTATCGGAGTTTTAAATCTTGCAATCCCGGGAACTATTTTTTCTTTTAATGCAAGTATCGAAATAACGGCTTCTATTCCCCCTGAAGCACCCAAAGTGTGTCCGGTCAAAGACTTAGTGGAACTGAGCATCGGAATTTTATCACCAAAAACCCTTTTTACAGCTACACTTTCGGAAAGGTCGTTGTTTTCGGTACCTGTTCCGTGCATGTTGATATAGTCAATTTTGCCGGGACCCAGACCTGCCTTTTCAAGTGCTTTTGTCATTGCTGTGTAAGCACCGTCTCCATCGGGACTTGAAGCTGTCTGATGATATGCCTCGGCACAGTTGTTCCAACCCGAAAGCTCACATATGGGGATGTTGCCCGTTTTTTTGATCGTATCCTCCGTTTCAAGAACTGCAAAAGCTGCCCCTTCTCCAAGGTTCAGTCCCTTCCTTCCGGCATCAAGAGGCATACAAGGGTTACTGTCAAAGATTTTTAAAGAATTAAAGCCGTTTACAGTAAAATACGTTAAAGCATCACTTCCTCCCGCAACAACTCTTTCCACAACACCTGCTTTGAGAAGTCTCACACCTGTTATAAATGAGTTCGAAGAAGATGAGCAGGCTGTCGAAATAGTTGAAACAAAATCGTATTTCCCTATAAGTTGCGAGATTTTTGACGCTGTATCTCCGCAGTCATGACATATCACATCTTTTATATCGCCAGATTTTTTATCCTTGGAGTATTCTTTGTAAAAAAGTTCGCTACGGTCCATTCCGCCGACAGTTGTTCCAACAATGATCCCTGTTGTAATATCGTCATCTAAGCGTATGCCTGCACCTGCAACCGCTTCTTTAGATGCGACAGCTGCAAGTAGAGAGCACCTTGTCATGAACATGTCTTCCGGAACACCTGCCATGTCGGCCAGATCTCTATTTTTAAATGGAACTTCACAAAGAGGGAGAGACCTTGCAATATGAGAGTCAATATAACAAGTGGCTCTTTGCCCCCCTTTCCCTTCTATCAAAGAATAGAGTGTTTCTTCCGTATTTCGACCGATAGAACTTATAATTCCTATTGATGTGACAAATATTTTTTCCAACTACCGCAACCTCTGAAAAAACTATTGTTAGATATACTACTTAAAACAAGCCTTTCTTTCAAAGTTTTTTTGGGAGACTTGGGCTTATCGTGTATAATCAGTCCGGAAGAACGGTTTGTTTGCTGCGGAGAAACATTTGAAAAAATATTTGTCGCCAATTATCAGTTTTTTTAAAATAATTTTTACCGCCTACATTCTTTTTTTTGCAGGAATATATCTGTTCCAGGAAAAACTTATCTTTTATCCAGTGGGTATTTCCAAAAACGACCTTGAATATATCCATAGAAATTATCCCGATGTTAAAGAGTTTTACATAGAGGCGAACGATGGCAAAAAGCTACATGGATGGGTAATTGATAATTCAGCCAAAAAAAATTACGGACTGGTTTTTTATTTCGGAGGAAACGCAGAAGAGGTGTCTCACAGGATCAGAGAGATGAAAAAACTCCAGGGATGGACAGTCATACTTGCAAACTATCGAGGGTACGGATTAAGTGAAGGCAAACCTGGACAAAAAGTTCTTTTTGAAGATGCTTTGATCATATATGACCACTTCAGATATTCAAAAAATCATGAAAGATCAAAAGTTGTCTCAATGGGTTGGAGCTTAGGAACAGGAATTGCGGTATATCTTGCCCATGAAAGGGACGTGGATGGAGTTTTTTTAGTTTCACCTTATGACAGCATTACAAATATAGCAAAGAAACAGTACCCTTTCATTCCTGTAAAAAGAGCTATCAGACATCCTTTTGATTCAGCTTCCATTGCAGCTTCAATAAAAACCCCTGTAAGGATCATATATGGTTCTCAAGACAGGATAATACCACCTGCGAACACTCTGGCTCTTGCCACAAAGTGGGGTGG
>SLOD01000170.1 GCA_007132725.1 Candidatus Sumerlaeota bacterium | reverse complement strand
TATCTTGAAGGGATATATTTCTACGAACTTAAAAACGACCACATTGACCTTGATAAAAGCGGTAAGTTTTCAAACAGGTATCAAATAGAAAACCACGGTATGGAATTTATTCTTGCTACCAGACCTTTTTTCGGTTTCAGCATGAAATCTGCATATACCTGGATATTTAAAATGGAAGAGTACAAAAAGGTGGAGTATGAAGGAAAAATGTATCGTCAGAAAACCCCTGTGTTAAGAAGACCGAAACACTCTTTTAACACAGTTTTAAATTATAACTGGAAAAGAAAACTGAATATTTCACTAAGTATGAACTATGTGGGCAAAAGAAATGATGAGGTTTTTAACTACCCGAAAACTCCATATATGATAGAAGCCGACCACTTCTTTCTGATGGATATTGCTGTAACCTATAAGATAAACAAGTATTTTACTCTGCTTGCCAAAATTGAGAACATGCTTGATAACGATAACTATGCCTACAGTGTCGAATACGGAACAGCAGGAATAACTCCATGGCTTGGTTTAAAATTTGATATAGGTGGAATATGAAACTGATATTGTTGTTATTTATATTTTTTATTTCGTGTTCCGATTTAAATCTTCCATTACTTCCTGACATAGATGGTTCCATTGATGATGCCGATATTTCTATCTTTGAAGATCTGGATACTGATGACAGTGATATTTATGAAATTGAGACAACTCTTCTTGTCGGAACAGTGAAAGGATACGATGTCCCTTACAGCGGAAAAGTTTTTTATTCAGTGGAAGAAAGCATCTCGGATCTTAAAAAGCTGGAGTTTCAAGGATTTGGCAGTCCACACGGGTCAGATATAGAAATTTCAACATGGGATGAAGGTTTTATGGTTATAGGGAGACATGATTCCACAGAGATAAATATTTTCCATGTTAAAGATGACGGTGATTTTGAAATAACATCTTTTAAAGATGAAAGCGGAAAATATCTCAATTTTCATGACGGAGTTTATAATCATCTTAAAGATGAGTTTCTCTTCAGTGCAAATGCAAAAGATACCCTTTTTGCATTTAAAGATGGGATCGTAAAAAAAGTGAGGATCAGTGATAATGAAAATATATCACCTTCAAAAATGAGAGTGATTGGTGATACACTTTTTGTTGCTCTTTTGAACATGGATGACAGTTTTACAAGCACAAAAGGTGAAATATCTGTGGTCTCTCTAAAAGATTACAGCTTTGAGACAGTGGAACTCCCTGCAAAAAATCCTGTCGGAAAAATCGAATACAACCCTGTTTTTGACAAAAACCACATATACATAGCCTGTGCCGGAAGCTGGCAGAAAAGAGACGGGGCACTGGTGAGAGTCAATATAGAAACTTTTAAAAGTGAATCAGTGCTTAAAGAGACTTCTGAAACCGGGTCCGTTTTAAATGGTGATTTCGTTGATGTTTCGATAGCAGATAACGGTATAATATACATTGTTTTTTCAGACAATTCAGAAAGATGGATAAACAAACTGCTTGAGTTTGATACTGTTAAAGGAACTGTGAAAGAGATCGATTCAGGTATAAATGCTTTTGCGGCAACACCTCTTGATTACAGCTCTTTGACCCGAAAAGTTTATTATTTTGTAGATGTGAAACATGAAACATATCTAAGGTCTTTTGACACAGTTGATAAAAATATTGAGGAACAGCTCATGGAGCAAGCTCCTGCAAGTTTAAGGATATGGAAAAAATAGATTTAGAGGAGGTTTTATGATGAAAGTTTTTTTGATGATTATTTTTGTTTTCAGCATTTTTTCCTGTGACCAGTCCGACTCGTCTGACCAGTCAGACGAGTCAGACCAGATCTTAAAGATAATCGGAAAATATTCCGACAGTTGGGGTGGAGCTCACATCATAAGCAACACCGTTTGGGATCAAGGGGGAATGATGGGAAGATTTAATATTATCCATTTTGACAATGAATCAGAGTTCATAATAGCTCAAAATGATAGCAATAATGAATTTAGTGCTGACCTTTGGAGTCGTATGGACTGGACATATTCCGCATCTGAACTTTATTTCTGTCAGATAGTTTTTGACGCAGAAACTGAGCAGGCGGCACTTGAGGCTGATTCTGCCGACAGGGAGGATATGGATGGCGGATGTAATGGTTTCGGTTGGACTAAACTTGATGAAGTTGTTGAAGAAGGGATAGACAAAGATGATGAAAGGATAGTAGCGTGGGCAAGCGGTTATGTTGATTACATGCCCGGAGAAGCGCTCGATGAAGAGTGGAAAACCCCTGAAAATGCAATAGGGAAAGCATCAGGAACATCGACAGATGTAGTTTCTCTTGGAAGAGGGGGAAGTATAACCATGACATTTGATGCTCCTGTAAAAAACGGGGAAGGAGCCGATTTTGCTGTTTTTGAAAATGCTCTTGATGAAACATTTCTTGAGCTTGGATATGTGGAAGTGAGCAGTAACGGAACAGATTTTGCCCGTTTTGATAACTATTATCTCGGTGTTGAGCCGCTTGGTCCGTTTGACGGGCATGACGCTTCACTTATCTGGGGGTTTGCAGGGAAATTCAAGCAGGGTATCGGAACACAGTTCGATCTGTCAGATCTTCTTGAGCATCCGCTTGTTGTTGACGGAACTGTCGATGTTGATGAAATAACACATATCAGAATAGTTGATGTAGTAGGGGACGGGAGTGAACTTGATACACTTGGAAACCCGATCTATGATCCTTATCCTACAACAGGGAGTGCCGGATTTGATCTTGATGGAATCGGTGTGATAAATCAAAAATAAAAAGTTAATAAAGATAGATAAAACTTTTGTCATAATAAATATTTGTGCTATTATGTTATTTGTTTTATGGGAATTGCGGGGTTTATTATGAAAAAGTTTTTACCAGCAGTGTTAGTAATTGTTTTAGTAATTCCGGTTATTTATTTTTTTGTTGTTCAAAAAGATATTTCTTTGGAAACTGACTCTGAAGAAAAAGTCGAAGTTGATACCGGAATAGGAGCTGAAGAAGAAGCAGCTCTTTTTAAAAAAGGTTGCCAGGAAGGCAACATGGAAGCTTGTTTTAATTTGGGACTTATGCACCGTGAGGGAAAGGGAGTTCCATCTGACGACAGCAAGGCTGTTGAGCTTTTTAAAAAAGCGTGTGAAGGCGGATTGGCACAAGGGTGCTATAACTTGGCTGTAAGTTATCAAAGGGGGATAGGTGTTGAGGAGGATTTTGAAAAAGCAATAGAGACCTACAGCAGATCTTGTTCCGGAGGATTTGGAGAAGCATGTTTCCATTTGGGTCATATCTATGGCAGAGGGGATAATGTTCCTGAAGATGCTGAGAAAGCGGCTAAGCTTTTTGAGAAAGCTTGTGATGCTAAATATTTTAAAGGTTGCAATGTTCTGGGCCTTAAATATTCTTTAGGAGACGGGGTTCCTCAAAATTATGAAAAAATGAAATATCTTTTCAACAAATCTTGTGAAAATGACAGTGCTGAAGCCTGTGTTCTTCTAGGTCACATGTATGGCAGGGGTGAAGGTATCACCAGAGATGATTCTAAAGCAGCAGCTTTTTTTAAAAAAGGGTGTGATCTGGGTAATGACCTTGCATGCAGATCGCACTCTGTTATGAAAGAAGACAACTGATATTCAATGCTTATCTTTGTAATATATATTTAAGAGGATCCTTCAATGAAAAAGACCGTTTTTTCAGTGTTTATGGTTTTTGCGGTTTTATCCATCTGTTTTTTTCAGCTTTCTGCTGATGAACAAAGTACGGAAAAAAAAAAAAAAAATGAGACAATAGAAAAAGAAGCCGGCAGAGGTTTTGTGTTCGGATCTTATGGTAGAGTTCAACCTGCTACAGATCTTCAAGGAGGCAGTCCTAAATGGGTAAATATTGTAAGCCATGGGAGTCGTCTTGAACAGAAAAGTTATGTGGAACTGGATTTTGCCTACCTGTTCCCCCAAGTGGGAGGAGGACCTCTTTTTGATTTTGTTTCAACACTTGCATTTTCTGAAAGCCTTTTTCACGGTAGTGGAAAATGGGCGGCTTTAAGTGCTGTGAGGAATCTTTTTGTCAGAGCGGATAATGTTATCTGGAAACCTCTCAGTTTGTGGATAGGGAGTAGAATGTACAGGGGCGATGATATATATCTGGTTGATTTTTGGCCTCTTGATGAAGCCAATATGTATGGTGGCGGTGCGGGATTGTTTTTTAAAAATTGGTCTATTGAATACTACATTGGTTTCAATCGCCTTGAAACAGATTGGCAGTATCAGGAAAAAAAGGTAGTGGCGGAAACTTTCGGGTCAGACAGTGTAACATGGATGGATAGACAGCGTCTTGTAACAGGACTGAAGTATGAGCAGAGATATATTTTGAATGAAGATTCAGGGACAGGTATGAAATGGAAGCTCTTTGGAGAGTTTCAAAGAATAGGTGAAGGTGAAAAATACATAGATCCGGTAGATGATGATAACCGGATAGTTTATCCGGAAGATTTTGGTTGGTCAGTAGGAGCTCAGCTTGGTTTCTTTGGTTACTCTCCCAACAGCTTCGGGAACCTTTTTGTCAAATATTCGGGAGGGCTGGGTGCATATGGTCTTTTGACTGTCCCTCACGGATTTGATACAGACTACAAAACGACAAGTGCCAGAGAATTTCTTTTAGGTTTTTCACTTAACCAAGAAGTCCGGTGGCTTGCGACTATGGCTGGGGGCTATGTAAGATATTTTGAAGATGCTGACTCAAATAAATATGATAATGACGACTATTGGGAGTATATTTTTGTTATTAGACCGCACATTATTTTGCACAAATATTTTTATCTTGCTTTTGAGTTTTCCCATCAGCTTAAAAAAACTAACGGCCTGACACAGATACCCGATGGAACTCACAGGAACATTATTCCTCAGGTAACGAAACTCTCTTTTATTCCTTTAGTTACTGTAGGTGGCGGAAGTTATGAAAGGCCTCAGCTAAGGTTGGTTTATACGGCAGCTTTTCAAAACGATGATGCAAGATACCTGTATCATAGAGAAGATATCAGGTCTCAAAAGTCAGTTATGCACTATTTTGGACTGAGTGCAGAATGGTGGTTTAATGTGGGACACAGGTAGGAGGAGAGAATGAACTTTTTTGCCAGGATATTTATAATGTCCATACTGCTTTTATTTACGATGTTATCTTGTGTGGATATTAGCAATGTAGAAGGAGATATAGAAATAACAAATCATGTCGAAGACTGGCGTGACGAAATTATTTATCAGATAGTTACAGACAGATTTGCTGATGGTGATGTTAACAACAACCATAATGTTAACAAAAAATCTCTTGCTGCATGGAACGGAGGGGATTTTCAGGGAGTAATTGACAAGGTTGACTATCTCAAAGATCTTGGGGTTACTGCTGTCTGGATAAGCCCGATAGTTAAAAATGTTTTTGAAGATGCGGGCATTGCCGGTTACCACGGATACTGGACACAGGATTTCCTTGCAGTGAACCCTTATTTCGGTGATCTTGCTAAAGCAAGAGAGATGGTGCAGGTACTTCATGACAATGATATCAAGGTGATACTTGATATCGTTACAAACCATATAGGCCCTCTTTTTTATTATGATATAAACAGAAACGACCGACCTGATGAAATAGTTATGGGAAGCAACATGAGTTGCGGACAGTATTGTACCAGAATAAGGATTCTTGAAGATGAAGAAGCGGGAGTAAACATATGCAGAGATGAGTACAGTTCTTCTTTTGAAGTTGGTTCTGACAACTGGGAGTGTTACGGCAGATGTGTAGAGAGATGTGAGTTTGAACATTATCCGCAGAAAATGGGAATTGAAAGATACTCAGAATGGGATCCTGACTTTGATCCGAGAGGTATTATGGCTTTTTCTGAGGCAGGAGAGTCCGGGCTGGCTCCTGTAAAATGGGTTTATGAACCTGAAATAAACAGAGTTCCGCCAAATCCACCTGAGTTTCAAAATCCTGAATGGTATAACAGAAAAGGGAGGATCATTTCATGGGACAGTGAATATCAGGTGGTAAAGGGAGATTTCCCCGGAGGTCTTAAAGACCTTGACACTACAAGGCAGGACGTAAGGAATGCACTGATAAAGGTTTTTCAGTACTGGATAAGTGCTTTGAATATAGATGGCTTCAGGGTTGACACTATCAAACATGTGGAACATGAGTTCTGGCAGGTTTTTACTCCGGCAATGCGTGAATATGCCAAAAGTATAGGGAAAGAGAACTTCTTTATTTTCGGAGAAGCTTTTGACGGTGATGATGAGTTGCTCGGCAGTTTTACAAAAAATATGGAGATGGACTCTGTTTTTTACTTTTCTCAGAAATTCCAGGTTTTTGATGCAATATTTAAACACGGTGCCCCAACAAGAAACTTTGAAAGACTGTTCAACTTAAGGTGGAATAAACAGGCTGATGGCTCTCCTCTTCCTGAGGGAGAAAAACCGAGATACGGAACAGTTTCGGGGGTCAAAGATGCAGATGGAAATATTTTAAGCCCCCAGCAGGTACTTGTAAATTTCATTGACAACCATGATCTGCCAAGATTTCTCTATGAACAGCCAGATAAAAAAGCTTTAAAAAATGCGCACACTCTTTTACTTACTATGGATGGAATACCATGTATCTACTACGGTACTGAACAAAACTTTAGAGGCGGAAATGATCCGGCAAACAGAGAACCTCTTTGGGAAAGTGGATATGATAGAGAAAATGCAACATTCAGACATATTGCCGCATTAAATAGAATAAGGAGAGACAATGCTCCTTTAAGAAGAGGCGATTTGACAATTGTCTGGTCAACTGACCATACGGAGGACGAAGAAGATGCGGGGATGCTTGCTTTTGAAAGGAGATATAAAAAAGAGACGATCCTTGTTGTTATAAATACAAGTAAGACCAAGTCATCATCAACATCTTTTGATGACTCTGTTATGAAAACTTCATTT
>SLOD01000036.1 GCA_007132725.1 Candidatus Sumerlaeota bacterium | reverse complement strand
GGCTTTGTCCTTACAGAAATATCAAGCACCATATCAGCTTCAGTTATTCCGTCACCGAGTGCTCCCGGATCATGACCACCGTGTCCCGGATCTATACAGATTTTTTTCCCTGCAAGAGTTGCAGAAAGGACAAAAGGTATTGTTAATAAAAATAAAAATATTGAGATAATTATTCTTTTTTTCATGTCTGCCCCCTATCCTCTGTCGTTAGGAATTTTTGTCATAAAAATGTGCCCGGTAATACTGTCTGTATAAATGACACTGCTACCATCGGGAGAAATATCGGGGAATATGGGGATCCTTGAAGATGGGACTTCAATTTTTTCTGTTTTTCCATTTTCAGGGTTAAAAACTCTGATTTCGGAATATGTTATGTTTTTACCATCCTCAACAGTGTAGTTGTAAACCACTTTGCCGTCATTTGTCCATGAAGGGGCGGAGCCTTCACCGACGACTGTCTCTTTTCTGTTTTTAAGATCAACTATTTTTATTGTGTTATAATGGACAAAAAGAAGATGTTTTCTATCTTTTGAAAGTTCCGGAGAGTGAGTCCCCTCTTGAAAATTCAAAACCCTTCCTGTTTTAAGCTCTATAAGGTTTACTCTGTTTTCAGAAACAAACGGATTCCATTTCAATGGAGCCGGCACATCTCTAAGAATCGTAGGAGGTCTTAAAGAAAGGGTAATATTTGATGATCTTTCAAGATTTACCGAATATATCGTATCTTTCCAAAGTGGGGGCCAAACTGTAGTTTCATAAGCTCCTACAAGTTCGTTCACCTCTTTATCGAGGTATCTTTTAAAAATTTTGCTTGCACCGTTTTTGGAATGATCCACCGTTCTGAAAGTTATCCCTCTGCTGTCGGGAGACCACGAAAATCTCCATCCCGCACCATCTTTTTCAGAAATAGTTTTAATGTCGCCACTTTTAAGATCTTTTACAAAAAGACCTGAGTATCTTTCTCCACTGTAGGCAATATATCTGCCGTCAGGAGAAAAATGTGCTGAAGTACACCTCATTTCTGTTACCACAGCTTCTTCTTGCGGAACATTGTTCTCATTGACTGAAACAGTTTCCGGACATGAAACCATTAAAAAAGAGATAAAAACCAGTAAAATTAAACTCAACCTGCTCATGTTGCCTCCCTAAAAAATTACGCACAAAACAGTCCATACAGACTGCGATTATAGATTTTTTTCACAAACTAGTCAAGAAGTTGGGGCGGGGAACAAATTAAGAGTCTATCAGCCAACGCCAGGCGGCAATCACGGAAATGTTTTTTTCATCAGTTTTTACAATTTGATCCTGATGAGCGGTTATTATTATTCCGTTATCCGTTTTAAGCTCTTTCATTGCTTCAAGCATTCCGTTGATTTCTCTTTTCATATTGCCTTCATTAAAAGAATATGTCACTTGAATCAACTGAGAAACTTTTCCTTTTTTAACGATCACAAAATCGCACTCTTTTTTAGAGCGGTAGAAATATATCTCCTGATTTCTTCTCATAAGTTCTATAAAAACCAGGTTTTCAAGGTGATTCCCAAATTCTTTGGAAAATTGAAAAGCTATTGAATTTCTAAGTCCGCTGTCAATGACATATATTTTTTTCTGATTTACCTGTTGCTTTTTTAAACTGTAATCAAACTGAAAAACTTCAAAAAGAAGATAACATTCCTCAAGATAGTGGATATAATTTGAAACTGTTGTGGTATTGGTGAAATTAAGTGCATCTTTTAAAGAACTGTAGTTTGTATCTTTGGTGAAGTTGGTAAAAAGATAGTGTGAAAGCCGTTTAAATTCTTTAACATTTCTGATGCCGTATCTGCTTACTATATCACGATAAAGGATATCGTCGTAAATCCTTTTTAAATATTCAGGGTCGTTAAAGTTGAGATATTCCGGAAACCCGCCGTTTAAAAGATACTCATCAAAATAGTTAAGTATCTGAGCTTTTTTAACTGTTGTGATATTTTTCAGTTCAAATTCTTTGAAAAGGAGAAACTCTTTAAAAGAAAAGGGGAAAAGTTCAATTTTTGCATATCTTCCGGTAAGATGCGTTCCAAGTTCAGAACTTAACATTTTGGCATTAGAGCCGCTTATAAACAGCTTATATCCTTCATCATGTATCCTTCTTGCGAATCTTTCCCAACCATCAATATTCTGTATTTCATCAACTATAATGTTTTTTGAAAGCGATCTTTTGTGAAATATCACCATCATCGTCTGGAAGTCATCAACCGTGAAATTTATAAACCGCTCATCATCAAAATTTGCATAATGCCAATCATCCATTTTTTCAGAAAACTGTCTTAAAAGAGTTGATTTACCTGCTCTTCTCACCCCTGAAACCACAACGATCCTTTCATGGGATAAAGTCGCTTTAAAATCTATTTCCCGCTCTATCCCCAGAGACTTATTAAGAAACACCGACCTCTGATCATTAAGAACATCTTCTATCTTAAAAAACTCCATAACCACCTCCATGTCGCTCACTATATATTAACATATTTTGCAAATATGTCAATTAGTAATTGAAACTTTTTGCAGATATTCAAATTAGCAGATTACAAACGCTCTGCTCCAACCTGTTTTTCAAAAAATCTTTCAATATTACTATAGTTCAAGATTTCAATTCCGTTTTGAACCCTCTCTTCTTTTCCAGCATATATCAATGCTTTTCCATAAGGAAATTCATCAATTACATTGTCAAAATTATTAAGCCCCTTAAAATAGTCTCTGGTTATGGTTTCTCCTGATTTAATCTCTACGGGAAGAACATGTTGTGCAATTTTGTATAGCACATCAACTTCATTTCCATTGCTGTCTCTGTAAAAATTGATATTTTCCAGTTTTCCTCTATTGAATCTGTATTTCAGGATTTCCATAACCACCATGTTTTCAAACAAATTTCCTCTTAAAGGATGTGTTTCGATCTGCTTTTTGTTTTCTATTCCCATCAAGAATGAAGCAAAACCGACATCATAAAAATAAATTTTGGGTGATTTTATAAGTCTTTTATTTATATTTGCAAAAAACGGTTCCATAAGAAAGACTATGAACCCTGCCTGAAGCATAGAGAGCCATGATTGAGCAGTAGTGTGTGATATTCCTGTATCATTGGCAATGCTCGACAAATTCAAAACAGAGCCTGTTCTGCCTGCACAAAGTTTAACGAATTTACGAAAAAGCATCAGGTTCTGTATTTGTCCAAACTGCCTGATATCCTTTTCAACATAAGTTTCAAAATATCCCCCGTAAACTTCTGTGGGATATATTTCTTTATCATAGATCCTTGGATAAAAACCTGAAAACAATGTATCGTCAGTATCTTTAATTATGGCTGAATTTCTAAGCTCCACCACAGAAAGAGGAAGCAGTTTTACTAAAGCTGTTCTTCCCGCAAGTGATTGAGAAATAGAACTCATAAGCTTAAATTGGCTGCTGCCGGTTACAATAAATTGCCCCTGTCTCTTATTTTCATCGGTTATTACCTGAATGTAAGAAAAAATTTCAGGAAAATTCTGTGCTTCATCAATTATACATCCTTCATAACAGTTTTTAAGAAATCTGTTTGGATCATTTTTCGCAAAAGCGAGTGTTTCAGGATTCTCAAGATTATAATATTTGTATTCTTTAAACAAAGATTTCACAAGCGTTGTTTTACCTGACTGTCTGGGTCCTGTAACAGTAACAACAGGAAATTTACCCGACATCTCAAGGATATGTTTCGCCACCGTTCTTTCTATCATAACAAGACCTCTGCATAAAAATTTACCAAATCACTTCTAAATGTTACAGCATTTTATGCAAATTGCAACTTTTGCCTTCAATTTACATAATGCTTAGAGATCCAAAGAAATAACTCGCTCAAATTTTTGACTCGGGGCATATTTCGTTCAGCGGGCATTTATCGCATTCGTGTTTCATGGGACGGCATATTGTCTGCCCAAGAGTTACAATATGCTGGTTAAGTTCTTTCCAATATTTTTCCGGCAAAACTTTTTTCAGTTCTTCCCTTGTTTTTTCAGGTGTATCGGTCTTAACAAGATTCCACATATTTGCAATTCTATGAACATGGGTATCAACGCAGATGTCATATCCGTCAAAAGCTTTGATGAAAACAAGTGATGCAGTTTTTATCCCTATCCCGGGGAGTGTAACAAGTTCTTCAACTGTTTCAGGAATTTGACTATTGTATTTTTCAACAATTATTTCAGCGAGTTTTTTTAAGTTTTCAGCTTTTACTTTGTAAAATCCTACCGGATAAATGAGTTCTCTTAACTTTTCAACCGACAATTTTGCAGTTTTTTGCGGAGTGTTTGCAACTTTGAAAAGTTTTCTTGATGAACTTGCCGTAACACTGTCTTTGGTTCTTGCTGAAAGCATTGTCGAAACAAGTATTTTCCATGGATTTTCCCCGCCTGCCGCCATAAGATCAATGATAGGAACATGTCCTATCGTTTCAGCCCATTTTGAAAGAAGTTTGAAAGCTTTATCAACTGCAATGATATTTTTTTTCATGGTTTTTATCATAATTCACTCCGCAAAGGTCGTTTCTGCTCAAACATAAGGATAATAACTGCAAAAAACAAGAAATTCTCCATATAATTATTTAAACACTGTCTCTTTCTATCCATCATTAATTTTCTCCTGCAAAAGAGGACATTTTCCCTTTGTTAACACAAGTATCGATCGTTGTCTTGACTTTGAGCGAACACCATACTAAAATGCCTCCTGTTTTTTTTGTGCAACCTATTGATATTGGAGTTTCCAATGGATTACAGCAAAACTTTAAATCTACCGCAGACCGACTTTCCTATGAAAGCAAATCTTCCTGTCAGAGAACAGGAAATACTCAAAAAATGGGAAGAGACAGGTATTTACGGAAAGATAACAGATAAAAATATAAACAATCCTTCTTTTGTAATGCATGATGGCCCGCCTTATGCCAACGGAAATCTTCATGACGGACATGTTCTTAATAAAATTCTGAAAGATGTCGTTGTAAAATATATGAACATGACAGGATACTTTGCCACTTTCAAGCCGGGCTGGGATTGCCATGGATTGCCGATAGAGCTTAAAGTAGCCGAAAAACTGGGCTCAAAAAAGAATTCTATGTCAAAAGCTGAGTTTCTTGATGAGTGTAAAAAGTTTGCAATGAATGCTGTTGAAATTCAAAAAAAGGAATTTAAAAGACTAGGGGTTTTTGCTGACTGGGAAAATCCTTATCTCACCCTTTCACCTGAATATGAAGGAGAGATAGTACATCAGTTTGCAAATATTGCAGCTTCAGGAGCACTTTTGAAAGCCAAAAAACCTGTTCATTGGTGTTGCAGTTGTGAAACTGCTCTTGCAGAAGCCGAAATAGAATACGATGATCATGTTTCTCCGTCGATCTATGTTAAGTTTCCCCTTGTCGGAGGGCTTCCTGAATTTCCGGGAGAAAAAGTAAACTTTGTTATATGGACAACAACTCCCTGGACCATCCCTGCAAATTTTGCAATAGCTTTGAACAAAAATCTTGAATATTCCGCTTTGAAGTTCAAAGGCGAAATATTTATCGTTGCAAGTGAACTTAAAGAAAGATTCCTTGCCGCAATAGAAGAGGAAAACAGCGAAACAGTGGGAACTGTCGATCCGGAAGGGCTTGAAGGAATGAAGGCAAAACATCCGTTTATCGATAGAGAATCGCTGATCGTTCTTGCTGACTATGTAACAACTGAAGCGGGAACAGGCTGTGTTCATACTGCCCCCGGTCACGGCCATGACGACTATCTTACAGGTCTTAAATATGGTCTTGAACCCTATGCTCCGGTAAATAACTCAGGTGTTTTCATTGAAGAAACTCCCCATTTTGGCGGAATGCATGTTTTTAAAGCGAACCCTCAGATAGTTCAGCATCTTCATGATACAGGATACCTCCTTAACAAAGTTGGAGATCAGATCTCTCACAACTATCCCCATTGCTGGAGATGCAATAAACCTGTAATTTTCAGAGCTACAGAACAGTGGTTCATATCAATGGATGAAACAGGTTTAAGAGAAAAATGTCTTAAAGAAATAGAATCTGTCGAACTTATTCCGGAATGGGGAAGAAAAAGGATCACCCCTATGCTTGAAAAAGCTCCCAACTGGTGCATTTCAAGACAGAGACTCTGGGGAGTTCCCATAATAGCTTTTTCGTGCAGTAGTTGTAACGAAAAGATAGTGGATGCCGACATTGCCCACAAAGTTGCCGATGAAATTTCTGTTGAAGGAATTTCAGTATGGCACAACAAAAAAGCTGAAGATTTCCTTCCTGAAGGGTTTAAATGCCCAACTTGCGGTGGCAATGAAATCTCAAAAGAGGATGATATCCTTGATGTCTGGTTTGACAGCGGTGTAAGTTGGGCAAATGTTCTTAAAGGGGACAAAGGTTTTGAGTATCCCTGCGATCTCTATCTTGAAGGAAGCGATCAGCACAGGGGATGGTTCCAGTCTTCATTGAAACTGAGCGTTCTTATAAACGGGAAAGCACCATATAAAAAAGTTCTTACACATGGATTTGTGGTTGATGGTAAAGGTGAGAAACTTTCAAAAAGTAAAAAGAATTTTACTCCGCCCGATAAAAGGATAAATACTCTGGGAGCTGAAATTTTAAGGCTTTGGGTGTGTGCCGAAGATTATCGCGATGATATTAGAATAAGTGATGACATAATAAACAGTTTTGCAATTTCATACAGAAAATTCAGAAACACCATGAGATTTATGTTCGGGTTTGTCCATGATTTTGATAACACAGAAAGCAAGATCACAGTTGAATATCTTTCTTCGCTTGATAAGTGGGCTCTTCTCTCATGGAAAAAGAAACTTCAGCTTATCAGGGGAAAATATGATAAATTTGAATTTCACAGGGTTTATCACGAGATGCTCGACTTTCTTACAGTTCACATGAGTTCGATATACCTTGATGTTATAAAAGACCGCTACACAATGAAAGCTGATG
>SLOD01000086.1 GCA_007132725.1 Candidatus Sumerlaeota bacterium | reverse complement strand
GTTTGTGACAGTGAAACCAGAAGATGTGCAGAGATCAATCCCGAATATTATCTTGGAATGGCAGAATGTAATGAAACTTGTGACGGTTGGGATGAAAGTGACTGCGTGAAGGGTGTTGCGGAGTGTGGAAATGGTATAGTTGAAGGGCTTGAAGTTTGTGACAGTTCGATAGATGACTGTGTAGACATTGATCCTTCGAAATATTCGGGGGGAAAAGCATATTGTCTTGATGACTGTTCAGGTTGGGACACGATTACCTGCACTGAAAGACCGGCAACTATTGACTGGACAGGCGGACATCTTTTTGTGGGCGGATTTGAACCCAGAGCAAGTCACTGTGCAGTTTACTTTAAAAACAGATTCTGGGTTATAGCCGGTTCGGGAGTTGACGGAACATTTTCAGATGTGTGGTCATCCAGTGATGGAGCCTTGTGGACAAAAGAAGTGAGCTCTGGTCCTTTCGGAGAGAGACAGAGACACAAGTGTGTTGTGTATGATGAAAAAATATGGATAATAGGAGGAAGGGACGATTCCGGAACAAATATAGCCAAAGTCTGGTATTCAAGTGATGGAATTGTTTGGAATGAAGACAGCTCAGTAGTTGAAGATTTTCTTCCGGGATCTAATTTTGAAGCTTTAGTCAGAGGCGGAAGTCTTTTTGTTTTCAGTGTAGCTGGCGGTATATTCAATCCTATAGCAAAAGGTGTCTGGGAAAGAAATATTCATGGTTGGAACAGAATAAGTGAAACTGTTCCCTATGACAGTATTTCCAGTTTTGCCGGAGGAGTTCTTGACGGGACTTTTTATCTTACCGGAGGAATAGATGCTTCTTTTTCCTCGGTCAATAATACTATATGGTACTCAGATGATGGAATAGAGTGGAGCAGTGCTCAGGGGGATTTCCTGCCAAGGGCATTCCATTCTGTTGTAGAGATCAACGGAGTTCTCTTTCTGTTAGGTGGCAACACTTTGATGACAAGAACTAACGATGTCCTTAGAAGTAATGATGGAAAACAATGGGGTATTATCACGACTGATGCAGGTTTTTCCGGAAGAAGTTCTCATGCTGTTGCTAAAAGTGAAGTAAGGCTGTGTGTCTTTGGCGGGACACTTTCGGATGGTTCATACACAAACAGTGTTTGGTGTACAGGGATATAGCATTATAAGTTTTGACAGCCACTGTTCCGCAGTTAGCATTGCTTCAGCAGGTGTTGGTGCGTTCCCTGCCTTTATCCATCCATCCCACAAAACATAAACATCCCCGTTTATATCATTCCAGATAACTTGATAAGTTACATCGTAAATTGTTCTTATTTTTCCGATATTGATCCCTATCATCAATTTTTCTTGTAGAGAAGTGTTAAAAAAGCTGCACATCAGCAATAGAATTCTAAAAAAATGGAAAACAGTCAAGTTTTTTGTGGAATATAACCTACAGCTATTTTCCTGTTTCAGATTAATATAATCTGCATGAGCATCCGGAAGAAATTTGGACAGCGGCTGAAAACTATTCGTCAGTTCAGGGAAATGAGTCAAGATGATGTCAGCCTTGCCTCGGGCGTTGATAGAAGCTACATCTCTGAAATAGAAAATGGAAAATCGGCTCCCACTCTTGATATAATAGACAGAATAGCAAAAGCCCTCAATGTCCACCCTGAAGAGTTCTTTGTTTTCACGGTCAATGAACCCAAACAACCTTATGAAGATATCTGAATCTAAAAATTTATAGTTACTATGTTAAACGATAAGGTTTCATTGACTTGAAGGTCAAATGTGATATATTTTTCGACAGTTTTTTTCAAGGAGAGAAATATGTCTTTTATAACATTTCAGGATATGATCTTTAAACTTCAAAAGTTCTGGTCTGATAAGGGTTGTCTGCTTGTTCAACCCTGGGATGTTGAGATGGGTGCGGGCACTTTTCATCCTGCTACCTTTTTCTACTCTCTTGGCTCAGAAAGTATAAGTTCAGTCTATGTTCAGCCATCAAGAAGGCCCACTGACGGAAGGTATGGTGAAAGTCCGAACAGAATGCAGAGATTTTATCAGCTACAGGTACTCTTAAAACCAAATCCGGAAAATTCACAGGAAGTTTTCCTTGAAAGTTTAAAAGCGATAGGAGTAGAACCGAAAGATCACGATATAAGGTTTGTGGAAGACGATTGGGAAAGCCCCACTCTCGGAGCGTGGGGGTTGGGATGGGAAGTTTGGCTTGATGGCATGGAGATAAGCCAGTTCACATATTTTCAACAGATGGGGGGGATAGATCTTCATCCGGTTCCTGTCGAACTTACTTACGGTCTTGAAAGGATATGTATGTATCTCCAAAATGTTGATAATGTTTTTGATCTGAAATGGAACAGCAATATGACATACGGGGACATTCACAAAACTGATGAGTTCGAGTTTTCCACTTTTAATTTTGATGAAGCCCCTGTTAGTGATTTTTTTATGCTTTTTGATAAGTATGAAGAGATGTCAAAAATACTTATTGAAAAATTACTGCCGCGTCCCGCTTTTGAGTTTTGCATCAAAGCAAGCCATGTTTTTAACACTCTTGATGCAAGAGGAGCCATTTCCGTAACTGAAAGACAGCGTTATATAACAAGGATTAGAGCTCTTTCCTGCAGTATCGCCGAAAAATATCTTGAAAACCTCAGAACAAATGGAGGCAAGTAGTGTCCAATATCCTTTTTGAAATAGGCTTTGAGGAATTTCCTCCATCTTTCATTGTTCCTGCCACAGAACAACTGAAAGAAACTTTTCTTGTTGAAATGGAAAAAGAAAGAGTCTCCCCCGGTTCTATTGAAGCGTACTCAACTTGCTCAAGAATAGCTGTCGTTATGAAAGATGTTCCTTCAAGGCAGCCGGATCTTCGTGAAAAAGTTACAGGTGCTCCCAAAACTATTGCCGTTTCTTCCGAAGGAACTCTGACGAAGGCAGGAGAATCTTTTTTAAAGAAAAATGATCTGACCGATTATTTTTTTGAAGAATCTTCAAAAGGAGAAGTCATAGCGGGATGGAAAGAAGAAAAAGGGAGGGATTTAGAAGAGGTTATGGTTCCTATTGTTCAAAAAGGTTTGAGCTCTCTCCGTTTTAAAAAAAGTATGAGGTGGGGTTGGAACACTTTTTACTTTGCCAGGCCTTTAAAGTGGGTGTTCCTCAATATTGACGGGAAAGGGATAGAGGGCAATTTTGAATCTTTGGTTTTTCAGAACCACTCTTTTGGACACCGCTTCCTTTTTCCTGAAACAATAACGGTTTCAGCAGATAACTATGTGCAGAAACTTAAAGAAGCGTTTGTTGTTGTTGACCGTGATGAAAGGATAAAAATGATAGACAGTTTTATAAGCAATGTCAGCTTACAGAACAATTGTGAAAAAGAAACAGATACGGAAATAATGAATGAAGTTGCCGATATGACAGAATATCCCTACCCTGTTTTAGGAGATATCCCGCCCAAGTACAGAGATCTTCCACCTGAACTTATAACAAAAGTTTTAAAAAAAGATCAGCGTTATTTTACTTTGATCGAAAAAAACTCGGGAAAACTGTTTTCGAAGTTCATCAGTATCCTTAATAATATTCCATCAGATGATACGGTCGTTATTAAAGGAAACGAGAAAGTTGTTTCAGGGAGACTGGCTGATGCCGCATTTTATTATGGAGATGACTTGAAAAAAGATTTTGAAAAACTTAATGAAAAACTTAAAGAAATGCTTTTTCAAAAGGATCTTGGAAGTTATTATGATAAGATACAGCGAGTTACAAAAATTTCTTTGTTTATAGCACGGAAATACTTTAATGCAGACGAAAAAACCCTTCAAAAGGTAGAAAAAGCCGCCTCAATGATAAAAAACGACCTTGTTACAGGAGTTGTTTTTGAATTTCCCGATCTTCAGGGGGTGATTGGAAGATACTATGCAAAAGCTGCCGGTTTTGATGACGAATTATCTTCTGTTATGGAAGAACATTACTGGCCGGTGAACGCAGGAGATACCCTTCCTTCAACAGTTATAGGAAAGATCTTATCTATGGCCGATAAGGCAGATACTATCGTAGGTGGGTTTATGGCAGGCATGAAGCCTACAGGTTCAAAAGATAAATTTGCCATAAGAAGAAATGCTCTTGGCTTTCTTTGTGTAGCTTCCGCATCAGAAGAAACTCTTGTCAGTATAAAGGAAGTGTTTGACTATACTGCAGAACTTATTGCCGGATTTAACCCGTCCTTGAAATATGGACAGGAAGAGATATACGATTTTATGGTGGCAAGATATCAGGCTTTGCTGAATATGGATACACCTGTTGTTCAATCTGCTGCAAAAGCGGGTTCCGATATTCCTGTAATAGTAAAAAAAAGGGCGGAAACAATAAACAAGCTGTTGAAAGATAAAGAGAAAGAGGTGACCGATCTGGCCCAACTCTATAAGAGAGGTTGCAACATACTAAAAAAACAGAACATCCCTGATAGAGACCCTGATCCTGAACTTTTTGAGCAGGAAGAAGAGAAGAGGCTGTTTTTTGCAGTTATGGAAGTGAGCAAAGAAGTTGAAGGCTTGACAGACAATCTTGATATTGCATTAAAAATTATTACAATTAAGTCGGTATTGGATTTGTTTTTTGACTCTGTTTTTGTGATGACTGAAGATGACGCTTTAAAAGTCAATAGACTGAAGCTTATAAAAAAGGTTGTCACCCTTGTCACAGAGCAAATAGGAGATATCAGTTATTTGAACATTTAGTTGATAGGAGGAAGACATGGCTAAAAAATTCGTTTATTTTTTTGGTCCGGAAGGTTCGGAAGGTGATGCATCTATGAAAAACACTCTCGGAGGAAAAGGGGCAAATCTTGCTGAGATGTGTTCGCTGGGGATCCCGGTTCCCGCAGGTTTTACGATTTCTACTGATATGTGTACGGTTTACTATGAAAACAACAGGAACTACCCCCCTGAACTGAAAGAGCAGGTTTTTGAGAATCTTGAAAAAGTTGAAGAAGTTATGTGTAAAAAATTCGGTGATGTGAAAAACCCCCTTCTTCTTTCTGTCAGAAGCGGTGCAAGAGTGTCAATGCCGGGTATGATGGATACGGTTCTCAATCTGGGGCTTAATGAAAAAACTTTGAAAGGTCTTATAAAAAAGAGAGGAGATGAAAGATTTGCCTGGGACAGCTATCGCCGTTTTATGCAAATGTATGGAAATGTTGTAATGGGCGTTGATGGTGAACATTTTGAGCATGCAATTGAAAATGTAAAAAAGAAAAACAACTTAAAAACCGATGTTGAAATGACAGTAACTCATCTTAAATCTCTGGTTGCTGAGTATAAAAAGATCGTAAAAAAATATACAAAAAAAGAGTTCCCGACCGATCCGATGGAACAACTTTGGGGAGCAATTGACGCTGTTTTTGGAAGCTGGATGGGAGACAGAGCTGTTTATTATCGTAAAATGAACGACTACCCTGACAAATGGGGAACCGCAGTAAATGTCCAGGCAATGGTTTTTGGAAACATGGGAGATGACTGTGGAACCGGTGTTGCTTTTACAAGAAACCCGGCAACAGGTGAAAAAGTTTTTTATGGAGAATATCTCATTAATGCTCAGGGTGAAGATGTCGTTGCAGGCATCAGAACTCCTCAGGAAGTTACAATAGCCGGAAGCCGTAAGTGGTCGGAAAGTGTAGGGATTTCGGAAAAAGAAAGAAAAAAGAAATACCCGTCTTTAGAAGAATATATGCCTGAAGTTTATGAAGAGCTTGTTGACATTTACCACAAACTTGAAAATCACTACAGAGATATGCAGGACATAGAGTTTACCATTGAAAATAAAAAGTTATGGATGCTTCAGACCCGGACTGGTAAAAGAACTGCCGCTGCTGCAGTAAAAATAGCTGTGGAAATGGTCAATGAAGGAATGATCTCAAAAGATGAAGCACTTTTAAGAGTCAAGCCCGAGCAAATAGACCAACTTCTTCATCCGCAGTTTGTAAAATCTGAAAAAGCAAAAGCAAAAATTCTTGCAAAAGGTCTCCCTGCAAGTCCGGGAGCTGCAACAGGTCAGGTGGTGTTCAATGCAGACAAGGCTATGGATTGGAAAAAGCAAGGGAAAGCCATAATCCTTGTCAGAGTTGAAACAAGCCCTGAAGATATTGGTGGAATGGATGCGGCAAACGGTATTCTTACTGCCAGAGGCGGTATGACAAGCCATGCGGCAGTTGTTGCAAGAGGTATGGGAAAATGTTGCGTTTCAGGTTGCGGTGCAATATCAATAGACTATAAAACTTCTAAATTTACAGTCAAAGAAGAAGCCGTAAAAGAAGGAGACTGGATATCTATTGATGGTACTACAGGAGAAGTTATTCTTGGTAAAGTTCAGACTGAGCAACCCAAATTCGAAGGGGATTTTGACATACTTATGCAGTGGGCTGATGAAAGAAGAGTTCTTAAAGTCAGAACAAATGCTGACACTCCGAAAGACTCTAAAATTGCCAGGGACTTTGGTGCTGAGGGTATCGGTTTGACCCGTACAGAGCATATGTTCTTTGAAGGTGACAGGATCAAAGCAATGAGAGAAATGATTCTTGCTGATGATGAAGGAGGACGGAAAAAGGCTCTTAAAAAGCTTATAAAACACCAGAGAGATGATTTTTACGGTATTTTTAAGGAAATGGAAGGATTGCCTGTTACAATAAGACTCCTTGATCCTCCGTTACACGAGTTTCTTCCTCATGAGCCGAAGCATATCAAAGAGATGGCTCAGGAAATGAAAGTTTCCGAAAAGAAAATAAAAGAAAAAATCAATGAACTTCATGAGTTCAACCCAATGCTGGGACACAGAGGATGCCGTCTTGGAATCACATATCCTGAAATAAGTGAGACTCAGGCAAGAGCAATAATAGAAGCGGCTTGTGATCTCACAAAAGAAGGAGTTAAAGTATTTCCCGAGATCATGGTTCCTCTGGTTGGAAAAAGTGAAGAATTTACTCTTCAAAAAGATATCATAGTAAAGACAGCCGAGAAAGTTTTTGAAGAAAAAGGGATAACAGTTGAATATATGGTAGGAACAATGATAGAAATCCCAAGGGGTGCCATGACTGCTGATGAAGTAGCAGAAGAAGCGGAATTTTTCTCTTTTGGAACCAATGATCTTACCCAGATGGCTTTCGGATACAGTCGTGATGATGCAGGGAAATTTCTTGAAGTTTATAAAGAGACAGGGGTGTTGACGGTCGATCCTTTTGTGTCAATAGACCAGGAAGGTGTCGGACAGCTTGTTGAAATGGCTGTGAAAAGAGGAAGAAAAACCCGACCTAATATCAAGCTCGGTATCTGCGGTGAGCACGGTGGAGATCCTTCTTCCATTGATTTTTTCCATAGATGCGGACTTAACTATGTAAGCTGTTCACCATTCAGAGTTCCTATAGCAAGGCTTGCAGCCGCCCATGCAGCGATCAACAATGACATTGTCAGAGAAATCAAAAAAACAATGGAAGATGCTTACGGAACGATCGAAGGTGCTGTGAAATCAATTTATAAAGAGCTTGAAAAAAGATTCAAAAAGAACTGACAATCTGGAAGATTGATATTTTCAGTAAAGATGGTCGTGGAATTTGTGTTTTTCGTATTTTTCAGGATCAAATATGATGTCTTTGAGTTTTCTTTTGGGAACTTTTGTTGTTCCATCTTCCCCTTTGTAATAGATTATTTCATCATCAGTTTCAACAAGAGATATTTCCCCTTTGGGTTTTCCTATCCCCAGGACAAGCATAATTTCAAGATGTTCAGGAATTTGAAATTTCTTTATGAACGCCGACCTGTCTATTGCTGAAATGATACATCCACCAAGTTCTTTTTCTGTTGCTCCAAGAAGAATGCTTGAAAGTGCAATACCTGCGTCAACCCTTCCTCCTGTAACACGGATCTGTCTGTCGATCAGAATTATTATGTAAGCTGCCGGTCTTTCCCCTTTTGGAGGCCCCTGCCATTTTTTTATGTAACTTGCCCATCTTATGTGGTCGTAGATAAAATCGTTAGTTTCTTTGTCGTTGCTGAGAATATATTTCAGTGGCTGAAGATTCATCGAAGAAGGAGATATTCTCGCAAGATCGACAAGCTCCATCAGTGTTTCAAGTTTTACCGGCACATCTTCATAAAAAGCACCGTAACTTCTGTTTTTTTCAACCAGTTCTCTAAACATTATTTTCCCCCTTGTAAACTCAAATAAAAACTGTTATTCCCCTATTATTTTTATCAAAACTCTTTTTTTCCTTTTTCCATCAAACTCGCCGTAAAAGATCTGTTCCCAAGGTCCGAAATCAAGCCTGCCTCCAGTAACGGCACACACAACTTCCCGTCCCATGATCTGTCTTTTTAAATGACCATCGGCATTGTCTTCATATCCGTTATGTTTATACTGATCATAAGGTTTTTCAGGAGCAAGCTTTTCAAGCCACACTTCAAAGTCATTGTGAAGCCCCGCCTCATCATCATTTATAAAAACAGAAGAGGTAATATGCATAGAATTTACAAGACAAAGCCCCTCCTTTATCCCGCTTTTGTCAATGGTGTTTTGCACTTCACCTGTAATATTGATATACTCTCTTCTTTTTGTGGTGTTGAACCAAAGTTCTTTTCTGTAACTTTTCAAAATACCCTCCTTTTATCTGAACTTTATCGTGATAATAGCTAAAGCGGCCATTATTGCGGAAATTATCCAGAATCGGGTTGCGATTTTTGATTCAGCCATACCCTGGTGATGAAAATGATGGTGAAGAGGTGCTCTGTAAAGAATTCTGCGATAATTCCTGAACCCGAGATTTTCCTGAATAAAAGTTGATGTTATTTCAATTGCAAAAATAGCGCCTGCTATTATAAAAATGATTTCCTGCCGGATAAGAACAGCTGCTGTTCCCATAGTTCCTCCAAGAAAAAGACTGCCCATATCTCCCATAAAAACTTCGGCAGGATGAGAATTAAACCATAAAAAACCCAGAGCTGAACCAACGATTGCTCCGCAAAACACAGCAATTTCACCTGACCCCGGGATAAAATGAAAAAGGAGATGTTGAGCATGTACGAAATTCCCTATAATGTATGAGAACACCCCTATAACAATAAAAGTGAAAATAGATGGCACAACAGCAAGTCCATCCATTCCGTCAGCAAAATTAACGGCATTTGCAGAATAAACTATTATGAAAACTATCCAGAGAAATGTTATGAAACCTGAGTTAAATAAAATTCCTTTGTAGAAAGGAACCTGCATTCCATCAGCAATATTTGGCGGTAAAGGCGATATAGAGGTGTTTAAAACAAAGACTGCAAGAGCTACACCGAAAAGTATTTGAATAGAAAACTTTACACCTCTTGATAATCCTGAGTCTGGATTTTTGTTTTTTATTTTCAAATAGTCATCAATTCCCCCGAAAACACCGAACCATATCGCACTGAATATCAGGATAATTATAAAAGGGTTGGAAAGATCACACCACAGAACAGCGTTCCCGATGCCTGTGATGAACATCAGTATTCCTCCCATTACCGGAGTTCCTTTTTTAGACTGGGAATTTATATCTCCGTAAGTTCTTTCAAAAGAACGGAACCCTTTTTTATAGAGCTGTATAATAATAGGTCTTCCAATTATCAGTGTTACAAAAAACGAAGATACAAAAGCAATCAAAGTCCTTGAAGTGATATATCCGAAAACAGCAGGCCCGCCACTTTCCTTGATAATATCAAAGATATAATGGAACACTACTTCACCTCCATATTGCTGATGTGTGATCTGCTCGAATTAAGCTGTTTTTTAAGCTCGTAGTCGGTAATATATCCGTTACTGGTAATTAAAATTTTGTCGGTTTCTTCAAGAGCCTTTTTGCTGTCAATGACTTTGCGTTTAACAAGGGTCTCGTAAGCTTTAAAAAGGGCTTTTCTCACCTTCCATATCTTGTCATAGTAGCATTTTTCAAAATTCTTTACAGATCTTTCTTCATCATTTTCAATAGATGCTATTGCAAGAATTGATTCGACCCTTACTTCAAAACACCTGTCTTCAATGTTCCTGTAAAGTTTTTCAAGAAGTTTTTCTCTTTCTTCTTCTGTAAGTTCATAATGAGCTCCAAAAACATTTATCAGTTTTGCAGCATGAAACCTTGCTTCATAGTAAAGATCCGACAGCCCGTGTAATATAGCTTCAATTACTTGGTTTCTATAATTTTTATCACAGGTTATAAGTTTAGAAAGTGCTTCAAAAGCATCTCTTCTGACAAAAGGTTTTTCTTCATGAGAAGCGGCACATTTTATAACAAGAGGAAACAGTTCACAGTAGTAGGCAAGTCCGGCTATTCTCAATGCCCTTGATCTTAAAATGACATTTGAACTTGTAAAGTAAGTATCGATTTTATTTTTTAAAAGCCTTTTTTCATCTTCGTTCAGCAGGGGTTTTTCTCCCGCGTTGACTTTTTTAAGAAAATGTTCAAGTTCGACAGATGAAAGTCCGAGAATTCTGTCCTTTAAATAACTGACTCCTTCTGTTACATCAGGTCTTTTTGAAATTCCACACAGGTATAAAATATAGTCAGCAATTATATCAACAGGTTTTCCGGGGAATATTTCTGTAGCCTTTTTAGACATCTGCTCCAATTTTTGGGGAGCTTCTTTCAAAGAGAGAATACTTTCCACAAGTTCAGATGTCTCGATAAACGGGATGTTCACCCCTTTTACAGGGTCAGTTTTTTCATAAAGTACAACTGCCGCACCGGCTCTTTCAACATACCGTGCATTGCCTGTCTGATGATCGCTGTATACGCTGCTGATAGGAATTATGATAGAAGGTTTGCCAAGAGTACATACCTCTATTATGGAGCCTGCCCCCGCCCTTATTATCAAAAGGTCGCTGGCGGCATAATAAAGCTCCATGTCATCAATAAAGTCTTTAATTAAATACCTTTTTTCTTTCAGAAGTTCGGGACTGTTTTTTTCAAGTAGCGAAATGGTGTCTTCAAATCCGTGGTACCGGTGGTCTTTTCCAAAAGGTTTTCCTGTGCCATGAACAATATGGATGTCGGGATCTTTTAGAAGTTCCGGGGCGGCCTTTGCAAGTGCTCTGTTTATAGCTCTTGCCCCCTGAGAGCCTCCAAAAGCAAATACAATAAAAGCACTTTCAGGAATTCCAAGTTTTTCCCTTGCTTTCTTTTTGTCTCCTTCCGCAATAATATTTCTTACAGGATAGCCTGAAAAAAATCCTTTGCCGGAAGGGATATCTTTTATCGTTTCGCTAAAAGAAACAGCAACAGCATCTGCAGCTTTTGCAGCCAGCTTATTCATTTTTCCTAAATGAACATTTGCTTCGTGAATCAGTATTTTGGGCCTGAAATACCCCAAGGTTATTTTCCTGAGGATCCATGCGGCAAAGATCACAGGGGCACTTACATAACCTCCTGTTGCAAAAATAACATGTGGCTTAAATTTTGTCAGAATAAAAAGTGCTTTTAAAAATCCTGAAAAAATTGTGATAAAAAACTTTATTATCTTAAAGAAATTTTTATCAGGAAGAGGGGAACTGTTGACAAACTTAAGAGGTATTCCAGCCTTAGGAACCATTATGCCTTCAGCTTTATTTTTTATTCCCACATAAAGAATGTCCGCCCCGGGGACTCTTTTTTTGAGTTCAGCTATAACAGCAAGAGCGGGACTTACATGTCCTCCGCTTCCTCCTCCGGTAAATATGAACCTGAGATTTAAACCGTTTTCAGACATTTTTTCCTCTTTTTAGTCACAGAAGAGAACATACTTTACAGAGAAATTATCAAAATCACAAAATATCTCAACATTTTTATTTAAGAGGTTGCAATAAAAATAAATAAATGTTACTCCTAATATGTGGATTGTGATGTTTCAAGGAGGTCGTGTATGAAAAACTTTATTATTATTCTTGCTGCACTTGTTCTGGTTGCAGGTTGTCCAAGAAGAGACAGGAAAACAACGGAAGCTGAAATTGAGCCGAAGGAAAAAGAATTCAGTATAACTGACTATATAAGAATTGAGGGCTCTTTTTCCGGCTATGTCTTTGAAGATGGCAGAAAGCTTTACCGTGCCCGGAAAAAAGGTGAGTCAGTGATGCAGATATACATGGTGGAAAACGGTGAAACTAAGAAATTAACAGACCACGAAGATGCTGTTGACTCATATAAAGTGAGTCCGGATGAAAAAAAACTTTTATATCTGACATCAATAGGCGGAAATGAACAATACAATATTTACCTGTATGATCTTGAAAGTGGTGAACACTCAAAGCTGCTTCATGATGAAAAAATAAAATATGAAAATCCTGTATGGACAGACAGTAAAGGGTTCCTTTATTCTTCAAATGAGGTGAATGGAAGGGATATCTTCATTTATCACTACGATATTTCGACAGGGAAAAGTACACTTGTTGTTGAGAAAAAAGGGTACAATGTAATTACAGATGCCAAGTCAAGAGATGAGTTCCTTTTCTATACGGCAACAGGAAACAACATAACAGTTCCTTATCATTACAGGAACGGAAGGTCGAGAAAAATAAGAGGAGCAAACAAAGAAAGAAATTATATCCCCTACGGGTTTTATAAAGAAGGAATTCTTATGCTTACAAATGAAAAGTCCGACATGAGCTACCTTCAGATATGGTCCAACGGGCAGAAAAAAGATGTTTTCAAAGACAGATGGGAAGTTGACAGGGTTGCTCTTGACAGAGTTAACCGTAATGCAGTGGCTTTTTGTACAAATGAAGAAGGATACAGTAACTGTAGAATAAAAAGAGGAGGCGAAATTTCTTCCCTTCCCTTTGAGAAAGTAATAATTTCTTTTACGAGACTTGCCGGAAATATTCTTGTTTATAATCTTTTCCGTCCGGACAGAATTTCCCAACCTGAAGTTCTCAACCTTGATACTATGGAAAAAGAGCTTTTTGGATATACTGACAACAATGGAATAGATGTTGAAAGCTTTGTTGCCCCTGAACTTAGGAAGGTAAGCAGTTTTGACGGACTGGAGGTGCCTTACTTTCTTTATCTGCCAAAAAAAGGGTCGCCTCCTTACAGAACTATAGTTCACTTTCACGGAGGTCCGGCCAGCCAGCTCAGACCCACATTCATCACCACTTTTCAATACTATTTGAGCCGTGGATTTGCTGTTGTTGCTCCCAATGTCAGGGGATCTTCCGGATATGGACAGGAGTACATGGATCTTGATAATTATAAATTAAGAATGAACAGTGTGAAAGACGGAAAAGCGATCATAGATGCACTTGTACAGGAAGGTATCTCTAAGCCGAATAAATTCACAGCGATAGGAGGGAGTTACGGCGGTTTTATGGTCGTAGCTTCAATGGCTCAGTATGCCGATGATTATATATGCGGGATAAATAATATCGGGATCGCAAATTTTGTTAACTTTTTGAGAAACACGAAGTCTTATCGTAGAAAACTGAGAGAAGTTGAATACGGTCCTCTTGAAGACGAAGAATTTCTTATGTCAATTTCTCCTACAGAAATGGTGCATAAAATTGATGGAAAACTTCTTGTGGCACATGGAGCCAGAGACCCGAGAGTTCCTGTAACAGATGCCTACCTTTTGATAGAAAGAATGAGGAAGGCCGGGAAACATGTTGAAAAGCTCATATTTGAAGATGAAGGCCACGGTTATAGAAAAATGGAAAACCGTATAAAGTATTTTGAAACCGGGGCGGAATTCATAGAAAGATGTAATGGACTTTAAATAATTTTTGACTCTTTAAAGCATTGGTGTTAAAAACTTTATGATTTCAAAAAAGTTCTTTTTATTTTACTGTTGTAAAGTTCGGAGAATTATATGGAAAAAGGTTTAATTCTCACTATTATCGGAATGACATGGGTTGTCACATTTCTTTTACTGATGATCATTTTAATGAGCATATCTTCAAAATTGATCTTGAAGTTTTTTCCTCAAGAGAGGGATTCTCTGGAGGAGCCTGAAAAAAGAGTTAATGATGTTGATAAAATTGCCGCCGCTATAGCCATAGCCAGCCATCATAAAAAGGAGTCATCATGAAAAAACATGTAAAAACAATGATAACAGCATTCCGTGACGGTTTTCAATCTGTTTTTGGAGCAAGGGTTGTAACAAAAGATTTTCTTCCTGCAATTGAAGCTGCTGTTGATGCGGGTTTTGATCATTTTGAGATCGGTGGCGGTGCAAGGTTCCAGTCACTCTATTTTTATTGTAACGAAGATGCTTTTGATATGATGGATTCTGTAAGAAAAGCTACAGGCCCCCATGCAGATCTGCAAACACTTGCAAGAGGTATAAATGTTGTGGGCCTCGATTCTCAACCAAGAGATATCATTGATTTGCATGCAAAACTTTTTAAAAAACATGGGGTTACTACAATCAGGAACTTTGATGCCTTAAATGATGTCAACAACCTGATATATTCCGGAGAAAGGATACATGCCGCCGGTTTAAAGCATGAGGTATGTGTGACACTTATGGAACTTCCTCCTGGAGCTGACGGGGCGCACGATACCCCTTTCTACATAAGAGTTCTCAAAGACATACTTGAGTCAGGACTTCCGTATGAAAGTGTCTGCTTTAAAGATGCAAGCGGTACGGCAACTCCTGCAAAAGTATTTGACACTATAAAGGAAGCCAGAAAACTTCTTGGCAAAGAAGTGAAGCTCGTTTTTCATACTCATGAAACGGCAGGAGTATCAATTTCAGCATATAAGGCGGCACTTGAAGCCGGTGCAGATCAAATAGACCTGAGTCTTTCTCCTGTTTCGGGTGGAACTGCTCAGCCCGATGTCCTGACTATGTGGCATGCATTAAGAGGAACTGAGTATGATCTGGGTGTAGATATCAAAAAAGTGATGAAAGCAGAACAGGTGTTTAAAGATTGCATGAAAGATTATTTTTTTCCTCCGGAAGCAATGAAAGTTTCTCCTCTCATTCCTTTCAGTCCTATGCCCGGTGGAGCACTTACTGCCAACACTCAGATGCTTAGAGACAATGATATGATGGATAAATATGAGGAAATAACCGAAGCTATGGAAGAGGTGGTTGCCAAGGGAGGTTACGGTACATCGGTTACTCCTGTAAGCCAGTTTTATTTTCAGCAGGCATTTAATAATGTGATGTCCGGGCAGTGGAAAAAAATTGCAGAAGGATATGGAAAAATGGTTCTTGGTTATTTCGGGAAAACTCCGATCGATCCTGACCCTGAGGTTGTTTCTCTTGCATCAAAACAGCTTGGACTTGAGCCCACACAGGAGTCACCGCTCGATATTAATGATAAAGATCCTGAAAAAGGGGTAGAGTGCGCAAAAAAAGTTTTAAAAGAAAACAATATCGAAGTTACTGATGAAAATATTTTTATTGCGGCTACATGTAAAGAAAAAGGCATTTCTTTTCTGAAAGGTGAAGCAACCTTTGGGGTTCGTAAAAATGGCACTCAAAAAGAGGAAAAGTCTGTTACAGGTTCCGGTGTTTACGCTATTACTCTCGAAGGAAAGACTTTCAATGTTGAAATCACTGATGAATCAAATGTCAGAGTCAATGGCAGAGATATCAAATATTCTATAGGAGAGGGAACACCTTTAGAAGTGGTATCTTCTAAAGATCCCGGATATTTGAATACTTTGAAAGCCCCGCTTGCGGGACTTGTTTTAAAAATGCCTTTGCAGGAGGGAGACTCTTTTTCCAAAGGTGATACTTTAATTGTCCTTGAGTCAATGAAAATGGAAACGCCAGTTACTGCAGAGTCTGACGGGTCTGTTAAAAAGATAACAGTAAAACAGGGACAGCAGATAAAGTCGGGAGATGTGTTGATGGAATGGGAGGGGTAAATGGATTTTCTTGAAGCTCTGAATGCCATCTGGAGATCTACTGGACTTGTCGGGTTTATGCAGGATGGTGGAATAAAGTCTATCATAATGATAGCAATATGTCTGGTGCTTCTCTATCTTGCAATAGCTAAAAATTTTGAACCGTTACTTCTTATACCTATCGGTTTTGGCGGTATTCTGGCAAATGTACCTTTTGCCAACATTGCAGCCAGAACTACCTATATTATAGCTGATAATCAGGTCATCACTGAATATGGCGGACTTCTTGGACAATTTTTTGATATCGGGCTTGCTTCAGGGATGTTTCCCATTCTCATTTTCATGGGAGTGGGGGCTATGACAGATTTTGGACCTTTGATAGCCAATCCTAAAACTGCAATACTTGGAGCAGCAGCACAGTTTGGCATATTTCTTGCGTTGCTCGGTGCTCTCGCTATGGGTCCTTTAGGAGAAGTGATGAACAGTTTTTTTCTTCTTTTTGGAGTTGAGGCAGGACTTGATCTCAGTTTTGGAATAGAAGAGGCTGCGAGTATCGGAATTATTGGGGGAGCTGATGGCCCCACTGCAATTTTTACAACGGCGGCACTTGCTCCTGAGCTTCTTGGTCCTGTTGCTGTTGCAGCATATTCTTATATGGCTCTTGTTCCGATAATTCAGCCACCGATAATGAGACTGCTTACAACAAAAGAGGAAAGAGTAATAAAAATGGAGCAGTTAAGGGAAGTGTCTCAACTTGAAAAAATTATGTTCCCTTTAGTTGTTCTTGCCCTTAACATAATTCTTCTTCCGTCTGCAACGCCACTTCTTGGAGCATTGATGTTTGGAAACTTTGTAAAAGAATCAGGAGTTGCAGAAAGATTGTCAAAAACTTTACAAAACGAACTTATAAATATTGTTACCATAATGCTTGGACTTGCTGTAGGGTCAAAACTTGAAGCTTCCGAATTTCTTGAAATTAGAACTCTGGCTATTGTCTTCCTCGGGCTTGTCGCTTTTTCTGTCGGGACAGCATCCGGTGTCATAATGGCAAAGATCATGAATAAAATTTCAAAAGATCCAATAAATCCTCTTATCGGTTCAGCCGGAGTTTCTGCTGTTCCGATGGCAGCCAGAGTTTCCAATAAAGTTGGACAGGAAGAAAATCCACAGAATTTTCTCCTTATGCACGCAATGGGTCCCAATGTTGCCGGAGTAATAGGTTCAGCCGTTGCTGCCGGACTGCTTTTGTCTTTGGTGAGGCTGATAGGCTCTTTTTAAAATCGTCGGGATTAAGATTGACTTTTTATCTTATTTATAGCATATATTTATAGGTACTTGATAAAAGAAGGCACCAGTTGATAAAACTCGAGAAAAGGCCTGGAAAAGTTTTGATGAACTCGAAAAAAAGACTAAGTAATACACTTCCTATATTTTTTCCTTACAGGGGCATATCGTGATAAAAAAATCTTCAAAAGTTCTGATTCCTAATATTTTTACAGGACTTAACATGCTCATCGGCCTTACATCGATTTTTTATGCAATAAAAGGAAACTACATTGATGCAGGATGGCTGATACTTCTTTCTACCGTTATGGATAAACTTGATGGAACTGCTGCAAGATTTTTAAATGCAAGCAGTGTTTTCGGAGTTGAATTTGATTCTTTTTCCGACTTTGTTTCTTTTGCTCTGGCCCCTTCTATTCTGGTTTTTTCGTATTTTAACAGTTTTTTTGGAAATGTTCCGGAAACAAGCGACTTTTATGTGGTTGCCGCCTGTGCCGTATATGTTGTATTCAGTGCTATAAGGTTGGCAAAATACAACACTACTCAATCTGATGATAAAGACTATTTTTATGGACTTACTACAACAATGTCAGGAGGATTGATAGCCCTTTATATGATATTTGCTATTGAAAATGGTTTTTCCTGGCTTCTTGATATTAACCTTGTTGCAGGAATGGTTATGGCCCAGGGGATATTGCTTCTTGTTCCTTTTAAATATCCTAAGCTTAAGAAACCGGCAAACAAAAACGGTCAGATAATTCTTTTCATGTCATTTTTTATGTACATAGCTCTTATTCTTACAAGAAAGCTTCCGTGGGTTATATATCTTATCGGAGTTTTATATGTGATAATCGGGTTTTTTAAAACAAAAAAAGCTCTTTCACTGGTTCCGATAAATGAAGATGGTGAGGATGACGAAGATTACTTTCCGAATACTGATAAATGAATTTGACTGCAATGGAGATGTTGAGGATGGGTAGATTATGAAAAAAGAATTGTTACAAGGGGTTGATAATTTTGATTTTGACTGTCTCAAAGGTAAAAGAGTTGCCCTTATTGCAAATCATACTTCTGTTGACAGGACAGGGGTTTCAACAATAGAGAAGTGTTTGTGCAAAGGTGTCGATGTAACTGCTGTTTTCAGCCTTGAACATGGGTACTTTCCAGTTGCACAGGATATGGAAAGTGTCGGGAAAGAAAACAGAATAAAGAATATTCCTGTTTTTTCACTATATGGTGAAGACAGCAGCTCACTAAGTCCCGACCCTGCCCTTTTCCAACTTTTTGACACTGTAATATATGATATTCAGGATATAGGAAGCAGATATTACACATATCTTGCCAGTCTTGCTATGTTCATGGAAAAACTAAATGAAAATCCGCGTGAATTGATAATTTTTGATAGAATAAATCCTATAGGTGGGAAAGTTGAAGGTTCTTTACTGGATGACAGCAAATATAAAAGTTTTGTTGGTTATTTCCCCCTTTTTCACAGGCACGGTCTAACCTCAGCAGAAGCGGGACTCTATTTCTATAAGTTGAAAGGATATACCTTTCCTATCCAGGTTTCAAAAGTTAAAGGATGGTACAGAGACTCATTTTTTGATGAATATGATTATCCGTGGATACCCACTTCTCCCAATATGCCAAGCATAGATACGGCTGTCATTTATTCTGGAGCCTGTCTTTTGGAAGGGACAGAACTTTCTGAAGGAAGAGGCACTACATTTCCTTTTCATGTTGCAGGTGCTCCGGAAATAGACCCTTTCAAACTGAAAGAAGAATTAGATTCCCTTGAAATTCCCGGACTTGTTTTCACACCTCTTGAATTTCGCCCTATGTTTCAAAAACATTCTATGAAAAGGTGCGGAGGAGTTTATTTTTCAATAATAAATAGAAAAACAGTACAGCCTTTAAGGTCTTTTATAAGGATCATTCAGATCTTTAGGGGAATTTTAGGGGAAGAAGGTTTTTTGAGAGTAAAACCATATGAGTTCATAAAGAATATTCCCGCAATAGATCTGCTTTTGGGAGATAAGGTACTTGTGGGACAGTTCAGAAATTTCGCAAGATTTAACGAAATCGATGATTATTTAAGTGATTGTGAATCAAAGGCAGAAGAATACTTTAGACCGTACCACCTTTACCGGTGATTTTTCCCGGAGGAAAACTGAACAATGAAAGCAGCTTTGATAGGGACTCCTTTTTCTGGCAAAAGCTCAGTGTTTCAGGCACTTACTGGGCTTGTTCCTGGGAAAAAGGAAGAGAGCATAGGGACAATAAAGGTTCCTGATGAAAGAGTAGACAGGTTGACAGATATATATTTGCCTAAAAAAAAGACTTATGCAGAATTTGTGTTGAGTGACTTCAATGTTCCTGTTTCAAAAGATACAGTGATTTCTCCTAAAATAAAAAATATGATTCAGAAAACAGACTTGATCATACTTGTGCTTAGAAATTTTGAGTCAGTTCTTACTGTTGAAGGTGTAGATCCTGTGTCAGAGTATTTAAAGGTGAAAGAGGATTTGATAATTAATGATTTTCTTGTTGTTGAACGAAGAATTGAAAGAGAAAAAAAGGAAAAAAAAGATCTTCCGGAAAAAAAAGTATTGCAGAAGCTCTACTCTATACTTGAAAATGGTGAATTTCCTCAAAGAGATTTCATCTCTGAAGATGAGGCAGAGTTGGTATCCAACTATAAATTTTTATCTTTAAAAGAAATGATAGTCCTTGTCAATCAACCGGAAGGGCAGAACCAAGTGCCTGAAAAACTAAAAAGAATGCTCCATGAAGACAAGGTCGACAGTTTCTGTGTCAGTGCCCCTTTTGAAGTTGAGCTTGCTGAACTTGAACCTGAAGAGCAGACTGAATTCCTTAAAGATTATGGATTAACTGAAAGTGCAAAAACGAGATTCATTAAAAGTGCCTACCATTCTTTGGGCCTCATATCTTTTCTTACGACAGGGCCTGATGAAGTCCGGGCATGGCCCATAAAAAAAGGGACATCAGCAGTTGTTGCTGCAGGAAAAATACATAGCGATATACAGCGGGGGTTCATCAGGGCGGAAACCATCCACTACGATGATTTTGTAAAATACGGCTCTGAATCAGAATGCAAAAAAGCCGGAGCATACCGGCTTGAAGGAAAAGAATACTCTGTCAGAGATGGAGATATCGTCAACTTCAGATTCAATGTTTGATTCTTCAGACAAAAATTTGTTTTTACTTTTCTGTCAAAGTGGAAATGTTTTCCAGTTCTGCTATAATTATTTGTTTTTATGTTTACGGAGAGGATTTATGTTTCCTGCAGGCAAAGCATATCATGCGAGAATGATGGACATAAGTGCTGTCAAAAGAGGTGTTTCTTCACTTATCCTTATGGAAAATGCCGCTTTTTCACTCTATCTTGAAGTTGTAAAAGTGATAGAGCATTTCAAACCGGAAAAAATAGTGGCATTTGCAGGAAGAGGCGGAAATGGTGGAGACAGTTTTGCTCTTTTAAGGATATTGAAAGACAGAGGTTGTGATATTCCTATGTTTATAATGCCGTTGTTTGATGAGAAAGATCTCTTGGGAGACTCTTTTTTGAATTGGAAAATACTGCCGGGATCTATTGAAACGATCACAGCAGATCAGATCAAGGGAAAAATTCTTTTTATTGATGGAATGATAGGAACCGGTCTTAAAAGTGATCTTTCCGGAAAAATAAAAGATGCCGTTGCATTTATAAGTGGATACAAAGAAAAGTTTGTTGTTTCAATAGATGTTCCGACAGGTCTTAACAGTGATAACGGCAAGATAATGGGTGAGGCGGTAAAAGCCGACATTACTGTTACATTGGGAATGTACAAAACAGGTCTCTTTGCTGAAAAAGGCCCTTTTATGTGCGGTAAAATAATCCTCGGTCATATTAGTGCAAACAACGGGGATATCCCGAAAACAGGATATTTTGTAGAAGATTCTCTTTTCCCCGAACCAGTGAACATTCCGGTAGACAGCTATAAGAACAAATGCGGACATTTGCTTATAATCGGCGGAGATGTTGAAAAACTCGGAGCGACGATTATTGCAGCAAGGTCGTTTATGGCATCAGGAGGCGGACTTGTCACAGCTGCTTTCAGAAAAGATATCCATTTACAAGTTGCAGGTGTGATGCCGGGAATGATGCTTGCCGACATCGATGATGTCACAGACAGACTGAACGATTTTGATTCGATCATTATTGGTCCGGGACTTTCTAAGTGGCCTTTTAAAAGTTATGATGTTTTTAAAAATTATAAAGGAAGTATCATAGCAGATGCAGGAATGTTCGATCTGGTGTCAGACAAAATAGCTGCTTCATTAAAAAACTGTAAAGTTGTTTTTACTCCTCATCCGGGAGAACTTAAAAGATTTCTTGATGCCGGATCAAAAGAGTCTTGGATAGAGCAGGTAGAAAGATTTCCGCTTGAAAAAAATCATGTTCTTGTCGCCAAAAGTCATGCTCCTTTTATTAAATTTCCTGAAAAAACCGTTATCGTTCCGCATGGTGCCAAAGCACTCTCTTTTGGAGGAACGGGGGACGCTTTGACAGGTGTACTGGCTTTTGAAACTTTTTTTAACGGGCTTAATGCCGGAGTTGTCAGAGCTGTTTTAAGGCACAGGCTTGCCGGTGTAGAACTTGAAAAGAAAAACTGTGCCTCATTCCATGACATTGATTCTTTGATAAATATCATCGGGAATACTGGAGACTGAAATGTCTGTAACGGGGAGTTATGTTATCAACAGTGAAGCTGAAATGGAAGATTTTGCAAAGAAGGTTGCCGGCACGGTCAAAGGAGGAGAACTCATAACTCTTGACGGCGAGCTTGGCTCCGGTAAAACATTTTTTGTGGGAGCTTTGTGTGAACATCTCGGTATAAAAAGAACCATGATCTGTAGTCCCACATATACTATAATGAGAGAAATAAAAGGTCATGTGAAAATTTATCACTGGGATTTTTATCGTGTAAAATCAATAGATGAGCTTATAGCAGTAGATTTTTTAGAATTGCTTAATGAAAAAAATACGGTAAATATTATAGAATGGGCATCTCTTTTTAAAGAGAGTTGGGAAAACTGTTTTCCAAGGATCGAAATAAAAATAGAGTTCGGAGAAAAAGATGAACAACGAAGGATCAGAGCCGAAAGTAAATCCTGAAGAAGAAAGTGTAATAAATCGGCCCCGACCTAAATTGGAGATGGCCCCTCTTAAAAATAAACCTCGGGAAACCAATGAAAAACCGGTAGAATCTTTTGTTAAAGATGAAGAGTTATCGAGAAAGGAAGAAAAAAAGCTTGAGCAGAAAAAAAGGGAGGAAGAACTTCAAAATAAAAAAGAAGCACAAGAGGAGAAAAGAAGAAAAAGGCTTGAAAAAAAACTTGAAAAAAAACTTGATGATCCACCGCTTATAACTTTTAAAGACACAGCAAAACATATTATTTCAGATGGCAAACTTCCTGTGTTTTTTCTTGCATCTGCACTGATAATGATTTTTATTTCGATATTTCTTTATCATGTTGTTTTTTCTTTTATCAGTGGTCTTACCGCACCATTTTATTCAATTCCGCCGTTAGTGGAAGAGTGGTATCATCATTTCAGGCTTTTGGGATGGTCGGTCTTAAAGTTTTTCTTTAATATGTCAACTACCGTTTTTATTTTTTACGTTACCTTTTTAATAGCCTATGTTTTATGTTCTCCTCTTTACAGCTTTATCAGTTTTGTTTCGGAAAATATTTTTGAAGGAAAGCCCGAAGAAGATAATGAGTTTTCTTTTGACTTTGTGCATGAAGATATTTTGCAAAGTTTAAAGCTGGCAGGTCTTTCTGCAGGAGTTATACTCTACCTGTTTTTTGTTAATTTTGTTCCGGTTATAGGTCAAATTCTGGTTTTTTTTCTCTATCCGGTTTTAAATACATTTTTGCTCATAGACTTTTTTGCTGCAAGAAAGGGGTGGACTTTTATGTCAAGATTCATGTGGCTGAAAAAAAACTGGTTCATGGTATTTGTTATGGGCGGCATAGTTATGTTTATTACCTTAATCCCTCTTGCCAATAATATTCTGGCTGCATTTGCCTTTCCTTTTTTTGTTGTCTACAGTTCGATAAACATGGCTGTTATTGAAAAACATAAAAACCGGCAGAAAAAAGATATCGAAAGTGAATAAAAAAAGATCAGGCATTTATATTCATATCCCTTTTTGTAGAAAAAAATGTTTTTACTGTGATTTTTACAGTGAAGAAATTTCAAGTAAAAATAATCTCTCCGAATATACGGACAAAGTAGTTTATCAGCTTGGGAAAAGGTGGAATGAACTGAATAGTGCCGAAATTATTTCAATATATATCGGCGGTGGGTCTCCTTCTCTGTTGGGTATAAAAAATGTAAAAAAGATCACACAGTTTTTTAAAGAAAAAGGGATTGTTTTTAAAGACATTGAGTTTACTATGGAAGTAAACCCCCAAGATGTTGCAGGCGAAATTCTTGAAGCTTTGAAAAGTGAGGGTATAAATAGATTAAGTATCGGAATACAGGCGTTTGATGAAAAAACTCTTTTTGAAATGGGAAGAATGTCGCAAACCCTGGATATTGAAAAGGCACTTTCTCTAATAAAAGAATATTTTACGAATTTTTCGATTGATATTATTTATGGTATCGGAAAAGAGAGAGACCTTGAAAAAGAACTTTGTTCAATATTTAGTATGGCGATTCCTCTCCATGTCTCTGCCTATGCTTACTCTCCTCCGGAAAGAGTTTCCGCTCCTGAACAGCTTGTGGATGAAGATGCAGAATTTCAGCAAAACAGGATTCGTGATTTCCTTGTCCGGAAAGGATTTGAAAGGTATGAAGTGAGCAACTATTCAGTTAAGGGAAAAGAAAGTGTCCATAATAAAATTTATTGGAACTATGGTTCGTGGCTGGGGATTGGTGCAGGAGCCCATTCTTTCAGCAGAAATAAAAGAGAGTACAGCTTTTATAGTGACGATCTGGGTGATTTTATGAAAGATCAGGGTTTAAGTAGGTATTATCCTACTGTTGAAGAACAGGTGAAAGAATTTCTACTTATGGGACTGAGATTGGCAAAAGGGATATCTCTGCATGAATTTGAGGATTTTTTTCAAAAAAGTTTCAGATGTTTTTTTGACATTAAATCAATTGAGACCCTGGTAAAAGAAAGGTTTTGTAAAATGAATGAAGAAAGTTTGAAGTGTACGGACAAGGGGCTTGATTTTTTGAACTATGTCCTTATCAAGTTGTTTGAAAATATGAAGGAACAAAGCGGATGTTAGGAGAAATTGATAGGTTTTGGAGTGAAAAGAATTTTAAAATTATCGGAGTTGATGAAGCCGGGAGGGGGCCTTTATGCGGTCCGGTAGTAGTGGCTGCAGTTTCACTTTTTTGCCATATTGAAGGTCTTGGAGACTCCAAAAAGCTTTCTGAAAAAAAAAGGGTTGAGCTACTTCCTCATATTATAAAAAACAGCATATGGAGTGTTTTTTCTGTCAGACCGTGTGTTATTGATAAACTTAACATTTTGCATGCCACTATTTATGGGATGTCCAAATGTATTTTTAAAGTTAAAAGTAAAATAGAAGGTGATGTTGTTGTCTTAATAGATGGAAATAGAACAACAGGGTTATTCGATTTTGAAGAAGCAGTCATAAAAGGAGACTCAAAAAGCCTTAATATTGCTGCAGCTTCTATTCTTGCAAAAGTGCACAGGGACAGGATAATGGAAAGATGGGATAAAATCTATCCCCGATATAATTTTAACAGACATAAAGGATATGCCACGAAAGAACATTATGATATTATCGAAAAAGAGGGTACTACTGAAATACATAGAAAAAGCTTTAAACTTTATAGAAAATCCTATCCTAAGCAACTGAAAATGTTTTGAATAATCAGCTAGGGCCTGTTCCTGGAACATACTCTTCGAACTGCCATCTGAAGTTGTCTATCAGAACCATTGAGTCAAATCTATGGTCTCCGGTATCCCAGATAGCAAGCCGGAGAGTGATCACTTCACCGGGAACAACATTTCCTCTTACTGTCAACCAGCCTGTTCCTCCACGGGGTGTCATATTGGCCGGAATAGAGTCAGCCAACCCTGTTTCAAAGCCCCCGGTATTGATAAGGTCGCTGACCCCTTGACATGAGGGCCAATCCGGAGACACTTCACATACCGTAAATAATTCAGCTTCGGTTAAGTGTGCCATGTTTACTCCCACAGGGTATCCACTTGCTTCAACAGCAAGATTTTTATCTGCCGGATTTTGAAAATCAGGATTGTCGCTTTCATGTTCGGAGTCAAGAAGTGCTATGAAAAAGTCATTATATGCGTTACATACCCAGTTGGGGAACTCCATTGAGAGAAAATAAATGTTAAAACTGAAAGATCTTACTCCACCGGGTACGCGAATTCGAAGTTTCAGCATAACTGCATCATTAATAGAATCTCCAGGGGGGCAACCGGGTGCACTTGGCAAATCTCCTCCGTGAAAATCCAACCAGTCTGGGGGAGCATTTGTTTTTATTCCCCAGTCTCTGTGATCATCGGGGAAAGGGTTAATAGCTTCACCGGACGATAGAGCAAGCATTTTGCTGCCAAGGAGCGGTTTAATATTGTCACCTAATCCTGAAAGGATGTTATGGGACTCAGGATGAGGGTTGCCTGACTCATCAGGAAGCATAATTTCTGCACTGATAACGCCCCATTCTTCTGAATCTTCTGTTACTTTATGGCAAAGTCCCATGGCTTTTGCATAATTGAATGGATCTTTATTTCCTTCGACCAGATTTTCATCGCACTGATAGAGATGATCGTGGTCTTCTTCATTCCATGAGCAGAAATGTCTTTCATGATCCCATGCTTTTGCCGGATCAGGACAGTCCTCAGGAAACTCACAACAGTCAAGACAAACAGGAACACCGTCTCCATCGTAGTCTATCCCTGTATCAACATGCCCTGAGCAGTCATCATCTCTGCCGGTATTACAAAGTTCTCCTATTTCAGGAACCGGAAGCACTTCACCTTCGCAAAAACCCCATGTTCCATCTTCTTTGCAAGTTCTTACAGCTGCTCTGCACTCTCCTACACCTTCTGTTCCTTCTGGTCCCTGGTAAGGGCATTCTTCTTCTTCGCCGGGGATACAATCATGACCGGGCTGTACCGGTTCATCAGGTTTTTCATCAACATCGTTGCCGTTTTCCCCATTAGAGGTGTCTGAGTCATCGCTTTCTCCGTTGCCATTGTCTCCAGGAAGCTTAGGACCATCAGGCATTTCTTCGGGGACACATCTTTCTGTTGTGAGATCACAGATGTGGTTTTGTGGACAGTCTTCATTTGTTGAACATTTATCGCCAATTTCACCATTGGTCTGTTTTTCAGGCTTGTCTGAACAGGATACTAATAAAAACTGGAAACAAATAAAAATCAACAAAGTCTTTCTCATATTGTAATCCTCCTAATCAAGGTTCAGGATAAATCTGAAATTAATTATTCATAAAACTAAAATTTAATCAAGGGTATTTTATTTTTCACCTGTTCCCGGGATATATTCTTCAAATTGCCACCTGAAGTTGTCGATCAGAACTTTTGAATCCCAGATGTGGTCCCCAGTATCCCAGATAGCAAGGCGTAAAGTGATAACTTCTCCTGGAGCAACATTTCCTCTTACTGTTAACCAGCCTGTAGCACCATGACCTTCAAAGCCGGTACCTGAAAGCTCTGTTGTTCCTATACAGGATGGATATGTTGAGCTCACCTGACATATTTTGAAAAGTCCCGATTGTGCCAAATTAACTCCTACAGGATATCCGTTTTCATCCATCGCAAGGTTCTTGTCATGAGGGTTTTGAAAATCAGGATTGTCACTTGTATGCTCTGAATCAAGAAGTGCAACAAAAAAGTCGTTGAACTGGGTGCATACATATCTTGGAAATTCAATAGAAAGAAAGTAAATATCAAAGCTGAAAGATTGAACTCCTTGAGGAACCCTTATTCTTAACTGTAGCATTACAGCATCATTTATTCCGCTTCCACTTGGACAGCCGGGTGCACTTGGAAGCTGGTTGTTATTTGCGGCATACCAGTCCGGTGGAGGCCCTGAACTGGTTCCCATGTTACAGTGACTTGAGCTGGGACATGGAAAAGGATTTCCTACTCTACCGGAACTTAAAGCCAGAAAATAATTGCCGGAAAAAGGTTTTATATGATTGCCTAAACCAGTCAGCAAACCGTGGCTGTTATTATGGGCTCCCGGACTTCCGTCCGGCTTTAATACTTCAGCACTTATTACTCCCCATCCACTTGCAGGGTCTTCTGTTGCTGTGGCACATAGACCGATAGCCCTTGCATAATCCATCGGATCCTTGTTGTTCCCCACAGACAATCCTTCGTCACAGAAATATATTTTTTCGTTTTCTTCTTCGTCCCATGAGCAGATATGTAACTCCGGATCCCATGCACTTGCCGGATCGGGACACTCATGGTCGAATGAGCAGCAGTCAAGACATGCAGGAACACCATCTCCATCCCAGTCGATACCCGTATCAACAAGTCCCGTACAATCGTCATCTCTGCCGCTGTGGCAAAGTTCTCCTATTTCAGGAACAGGGAGCACTTCTCCTTCACAAAATCCCCATGTTCCATCTTCTTTGCAAGTTCTTTCCCCGGCTCTGCATTCTCCTACACCTTCTGTTTCAGGAGGTCCGTTGTAAGGACATTTTTCGGTATCTCCCGGGGTACAAACTTTAGTCGGCGGGTCATTGTTTTGCCCATTGTCCGGGCCACCGTTATCATCATCATTGACAGGGTCATTATCGTTTCCTCCTCCTTCTCCGGGTAAACCGCCATTTTCACCGCCACTTGAAGGATCGACACACTTACCAGTTTCAAGATCGCATACAAGAGGTAGAGGACAGTCGTTGTTAGATAGGCATTCTTTTCCAATACCGGTATCATCTTCGGAAATATTTGAACAGGCGAAAAATAGCACACTTGTTAAAAATATGATGGAGAGAAAAATTTTCTTCATATCGGCCTCAATAATAATTATCGTTCTCAACAACACAACACTCTAATATATTATTCACAAATTAGAAATATAATCAAGAGGGTCTTTTAAATTTGCCTGTTTAAAACCCGTAAGACGCAGTCTGCAACTGTCGCAATTTCCACAGGCGGAACCTTCTTTTGAAGGATTGTAACAACTGTGTGTCATGCTGTAGTCAACATTAAGTGTTACTCCAAGCTCAATGATCTCTTTTTTTGACATTTCAGTAAAAGGAGCTTCGACATGAAGCTTGTTTTTCAACCCTTGTTTGGTCCCGGCATTCAAAGTTTTATTGAAAGAATCTATAAACTCTCTCCTGCAGTCAGGATAACCTGAGTAGTCAACAGAGTTTACACCTATAAATATTTTTTCCGCATTTATCGTTTCTGCTAAACCCGATGCAATCGAGAGAAAAATCAGGTTTCTGGATGGCACATAGGTTGAAGGTATTTCATTTTTATTGCTTGTCGGAACTTCAAGAAGGGTGTTTATCAGAGAACAGTTTTTAAAAAATGACAGATCAATATTGAAAGTTATTTGTGAAGGAAGAAGATCGTATTTTTTAAGGATATTTTTTGATCTTTCAACTTCAACAGAGTGTTTTTGTCCGTAAAGAAAAGTGAGCGGGCATACATTGTAGCCTTGATCAAGCACATAGACAAGAAGTGTCGTTGAGTCAAGGCCTCCGCTGAAAAGAACGATAGCTTTTTTTTTATCCGGGTTTTTGTTCATTCCATTGAAACCATAAAGCCAAAATGAATTTCAATAAAGCCTTCATCATTAAGCAAAGGTTCAGGAGGGTTACGGAAAGGGGAGGCCATTTTAAAAGCATTGACTGCCTCTCTATCAAGAAAGTCCATTCCTGAAGATGTTTCAACTCTGATAGAAGCCAGAACTCCGTTAGATTTGATAACAGCAATAATTTTTGTATACCTGTTTTTTCTTCCGTATATATGTCCTCTAGGGTCATTTATCATAAGGACCTGAGCAGGTGTCCAGTGTCTTGATACAGCCTGCTTTATAGTGTTAAAGTATGCTGAATAAAGGTATTTGTGGGTGTTAAGGGCTGTTTTGTCAGATTTTTCCACATCTTTTAAATAGTCGTTAGAAGGAGACATAAGGTCAAAATCCCTGCCATGCATATAGGGAAGGAATCTTCGTGGGACAGTTCTCCCTCCCAAATAACGGGCACCCTCTTCATGTTTTTCGTCTTTTCCAGTTAAAATTCCGCTTTCCGCCCGTTCTTCTCCCTTTATGTGTTTGCCGTCTTCTCCGTCAAAGCCTTTTAAATGTCCTTTTTTAATTTTTTCAAGTGTATCCGCTGCAGGTTTATCTATGTCTCCGGAAACAATAATATCATCAACATTGGTATCTATCCCTGTAACTTCCACCGATAGTTTCCGTTGCAGTTTTTCACCTTTTTTTTCTATGTTTTTGTCGAAGTCAGATTTTGTTTCTTTATCTACAGAGCTGTCATACTTGGATAGAAATTTGCTTTTTTCAGGTTTTTTTTCTACTTTAGGCTTTGCAATATCAACCACTTGTCCTTCAGGAAGTTTTTCTTTTTCAGGCTCAAGTACCTCCGGTTTTTCAATTTTTCCGGATTCTGCCTGATCCAGATCGTAATATTGAATATTTATAAGGTCTTCATGGTAATCTTTTACTGTGATATCAATTTGAAGAAAAAAGAGCAAAGTGTGCAGTGCCAAAGAAATAAGAATAAAGGGAACCAGAGTCCTTTTATTATTGAAATCTCTTTTTTTATTTCTGTAGGCCATTTTTTTCACACAACATCAATTTTAATCTTCATTTTTCCTTCATATTTCAAAAAGCGTAAAATGCCGCTAAGTTTTTGTTTAATACATTTTATTCCGTACTTTCCGGAGGCTCCTGACATCTGTTGTCAAGAAGGACAGTACCTTTGGGACAGCATCTTCCTTTCCCTGCTTCATGATACCCTGCAGGACATACAACGCTTTCAACGGTATCGCTGTATCTGGAACATTTTCCCTGCATAATAAAGTTGAACCCGTCAGGACAGCACAGATGCTCAACAAGGTTTTGTCCGGGACCGCAGTTGTCAAGTATTTTAAAGAAAGGTCTTATACACATATCAGTGTCAGGTATTTCTCCCGGATCACAACTTCCCGATTTATTAAGCTGAGAGCTTATTGTAAACTCTCCAAGATACAACTCGCTCCCCTTAAGAGAAAGCTGTGTTTTAAAAACAAAGATATTGTCGTTGAAATTTCTGTCAATTATCATATAGACATCGTAGTTGCCAGGCTCCACTTCGTATTTTTTCTCAGCATTAAAGTCAAAATTTTCAATAATTGAAAGCTTTCCATTTTTTGCAAGAGCAATAACAGTGTTTCCGGTGGGATAGTTGTTTCTCAGATGTATTTGGGAGATATTAGAAGGTATTTTGAGATCTCTGTTGGGAGATTCAGCAAAATGGTCAAGAGAATGGTTTTGCCAATTACCGGTTATTTTTTTAAACTGATCTCTTATGAACGGGGCCATATCATCTCCGTGTTCTTCCCTCAGATTAATGATGCCTCTAAGTACAGCGACATCTCTTCCTTTGCTATCTTCTCTGATGATATCTATTTTTCTTTCAATTAACGATCTGCTCTCACTTTTAGTGTCTGCAGTTCCACAGGAAATAGCCAGGACGATAAAAATTGTTAGTAACCATCTGACATTTTTCATCTTTTCCCCCGTATCTAAGATTTGTAAGTCAACAACAATGTCTTGAAACAAAACATAACAAGAGTAATTATACACAAATGAAAGCTAAAGTAAATTATTAACATAAATGTTTTTTGTCCTTTATTTTATTCATTTTGACTCAACATTTAAACGCAGGGATAAAAATTCAGCACCCCGCTTGAAAAAAAAGCTTAGTAAATACATTGACTTGTCATTTTGGTGCTTGACATAATCAAATTGATATATAACATCGCAACAGTAATTTTCTTTATTAACAAGAGTTACACGGCGTGTCATGCAGTTTAGAGATGAAAAGGCAGGAGAAGAAATGATGTTCCCCAAGGTTAAAAAGTCTAAAAAGAAGGTGAAGCCTTACACAGAAGTAATTAATGATCAGAGGGGGGAGCTGGAAAAAGATCCCATCTACAAAGACTTGATCGATATAACCAGCTACCAGAAACCTAAAACCAGGTCAGAATGTTTAAAACTTAAAAGACCGTGTCTTTTTGTGTCATGCAAATATCACCTTTTTCTTGATGTAAATCCCGAAACCAAATCTATAAAATTCAATTTTCCGGGAAAAGAAGTGTGGGAGCTTAAGGAAACATGTGCTCTCGATGTTGCTGATAAAGGGGGTGTGACATTGGAAGAGGTTGGAGCTATAATGAATCTCACAAGAGAGAGGATTCGTCAAGTTGAAATGAGAGCTTTGCAGAAACTTCGTCAAAACGGAACAAAATATAATATTAAAAGCCTCAGTTTTCTTAGTGGTAAATAGTTGCTACAGACTATTTCTGTATATTTCTGTTATGTCGTCACGGTCAAGATTTTTGAATCTTCCTATTTTATTGTATTTTAAGCATGATTCAGCCATTTCTTCAAACATGGAGTCATCTATTCCAAGTTTCGAAAGTTTATCGGGTATTCCAATAGATTTAAAAAAATAAGCTGTTTTATCAATGGCTTCTTCCGCTGTTTCAAGGAGGTCTTTTTTCTCTATTCCCCATACATTTCGTCCGTATTGAGCAAACCGTTCAACATTATCGTTATTAAGAACTTTTCTCATCCAGTGAGGTGTAAGAATTGCCAGCCCAACACCATGGGTAATATCATATTTCGCACTTATTTCGTGTTCTATTAAATGAGTTGCCCAGTCTCCATCTTTCCCTGTACCGAGCAGTCCATTAAGTGCAATTGTCCCAGACCACATTATTTGGGATCGAGCCTCATAATCATAAGGCTTTTCTATAGCGATCGGACCATATTTAATAACAGTTTTAAGTACAGCCTCAGACAAATGATCCAAAATAGTTGATTCCGGATAGCTGAAATACTGTTCAAAAACATGGCTCATTATGTCTGCTATTCCTGCCGCTGTCTGATCTTTGGGAACAGTAAAGGTATAGGCTGGATCAAGTATGCTGAAACGGGGTTTGATTTTCAAACTTCCTGTTGAAAGTTTTTCCTTTGTTTTTTCATTTGTAATGACAGTTCCTCCGTTCATTTCACTTCCTGTTGCGGCAAGAGTCAGCACAGCACATAGTGGCAATGCTTTTTTTATTGAAGCTTTTCTTGTGAAAAAATCCCATGGGTCTCCATTATAATAGCGTGCTGCCGCAATTGCCTTGCAACAGTCAATGACACTGCCTGCTCCGGCAGCTATGATAAAATCTATATTGTTGCTTTTGCAAATTTCAGCACCCTTTCTAACGGTAGTTATCCTCGGATTGGGGTCAATTCCTGAAAGCTCTATAAAAGAAATGGAATATGACTCAAGTTCTTTAACGATATTTTGATAAACATTATTTTTTTTGATACTGCCGTGACCATAGGCAAGAAGTACTTTTTCTGCCCCGGCTTTTTTAAGAAGTTTTCCAATAACATTTACCTGTCCTTTTCCAAAATAGATATCAGTTGAAAGTGAAAGCCAGAAATTATTCATATACAGGTACCCCCTCAATTTTTTTGTTTGTAATTTTTATTTGAGAAATAAAAAGGCCGGTAATAACGGCGAAAATTCCGATAACTTTAGTTATTCCAAATTCCTCCCCGAAAAAGAGAAATGAAAAGATAGCGGTAACCACAGGGATAAGATTTGTGAATGTGTTTGCTTTTGCGGCACCAAGATAGGTAACTACAGGAATAAAAAGCACAAAAGATATGGTTGAGGGGAATGCCCCGAGTTTTAGAATTGCAGTATAGGATACAGCTTCGTGGGTTGAGTTTATAAAAGAATTTAACTCCAGAGCAATAAAAAAAGGAAGGAACATAAAGATCGCCATAAGATTTTGCCAGAATACAATTACAATGCTGTTATACTTGGCTCCTATTTTTTTTAAAACAATAGAAAAAAGGATTGCACTTACAACCGCAACGAAAAGAAGTGTCACTCCTTTGCCGGATGCCGAAAGAGAAGTTCCGTCACTTGTAACTACAAATATAATGCCGATAAAAGAAACCACTATGCCAAAAAAATTTGCAAAACTTATTTTTTCTTTAATTCCGAAAAAAAGAAGGAATACAGGAGTAAGGAGAGGAACTGTTGAGATAATAATTGCTCCGGTAGTTGGAGAAACATACAGCATTCCGTATCCTTCTCCCATGAAGTAGCAGAAAGGTTCAAAAAAAGATATCAGAAACAGCCATTTGAAGTCGCTTTTTGCCGGCAATATTTTTTTGCCGGTAAAGAGCAGTATCAAAAAAAGAATTGAAACAGAAATTACCATCCGGAAAAAAACTACAGTAACGGGTCCGTAGCTTAAAAATGCTTCTTTATACCATACAAACGAAAGTGCCCAGAATGTCATGGAAATAAAGGCGTAGAGATAAACTTTAGAAGAACTCAAAAGATTTCCCTCAACAAGCAAAAATCAGTTTTTGTTAATTTTTTCCTTAAGATCTTTGCCAGCCCTGAAAGAAGGGAGTCTTTTTGCAGGAATCATTATTTTTTCACCACTTTTGGGATTAACTCCTTTTCTGGAATCATATTTTTTAACGGTAAAGCTCCCAAAGCCCCTTATCTCCACTCTTTCTCCTTTTTCCATCGCTTCTGAAATGGATCCCATAATAATATCAATGTACTGCAAAGCTTCTTTTTGGGAAGAACCTGTTTTTTTTGCAATTTCTTTTGCCAATTGTGTTCTGTTCAAGTTGCCCTCCTGGATTAAATTTCTATTTAAAAAGCCCCTATCTTGTTGACAGTATATCCTCGTTCTGCTGTCCAGCCTTTTACTTTATTCAGGTTTTTAACAGCAACATTTTGAGCATCTTCTTCTGATTTTGCACTGAATCCGAAGGCAAAACTTTTTCTTAATACTCCGTCAAGCATAAAAGCAGTGTAAAGAACCGCGTAGTAGCCTTTGTTTAGAGTGGTGGAAAGTGTTGCCCTTACATTGGAATGCCCCTGACTTTTTAACTGCTCTATTGCATTGTTCCTTACTCTTGCCGTATTGTTCCCTTCTTCAAAAGAAAAAGTCCAGGTAATAGAGTTGCCATCTCTGTCAAGAGCTTCGGCAAAAGCTGCTGCACCAAAAAGCGGACATGAAAAGATAACAATGAAAAATAATAAAACCAGCTTAACCTTCATAGTCTAACCTCCTTAAGTTCAGACAATAAACCCCTTTGTCAAATAAAAGGATGCCATTTTACAACTAAAAAGTCAAAAGAAAAAGTTATCAGAGGTGTCTCAAAAGTGCTTTTGATTTTTTATGATACTCACTGGAAGGATGTGTCCCATCAATAATTCTTCTGAAAAGTTCTCTGGCTTGTTGAGGGTCTTCATGTCTCAAGCTTCTTGCTCTCATATAGAGGGTTTTTGCTTCCTCATCGCTAAGTGTAGGTCGTGACGGGGCAGCAGGTCTTGATGGTGCGGCTTTTCTTTCCGGTGGTGATGGAGCAGTGCGGGCAAGTTGCTGTATCTCTCTTTGCATTTTTCCACCTGAAATATTTCTGTCGTATTCAAGCAGTCGCCTTATTATAGCATCTCTTCTATTTCCTTCAGCTTCATTTACTCTGGCCCACTGTCTTCTGAACCTTTGTACATCAAGCTTCACCTCATTGGCTCTGTCAGCTATGGATTCATCTTTAGCGGCTCTGTCAAGACTCTCAATTGCTGCGTCAAAGTTCTTAGACAGATATTGAGAAACTGCCTGATTAAAATACTTTTGACCCCCGCCTGTTGCAGGTGCTGGAGGGGGTGATGGCCGTGCAGGAGGAGCAGCTTTTTTAGGTGCGGGTCTTCTTTGAGCAGCTGAAGCTTTTGCTCTCGCTCTCCTTTGAGCTCTTGCTGCGGCTGCAGCTTTTTTCTTTTCCTCTGCTTCCCTCTGTATCTCTGCAGCTTTTTTCTCTCCGATTCTTGACAGTAATTCTTCCTGCAGGGTTCTAACTTCTTCATTGTCAGGGTTTTCTGTAAGGATAGAGTGAATTTTTGCGAAAGCTTCGTCTATTTTTTTCTCCTCAACAAGGGATTTTACTGTTTCCACATCCCATCTCGCTATAGTTTCTTCCCCTACAATGTCTCTTATATCGGCAAAAAATATAGATTCTTCGTCTATTTCTTTGAATATTTTCTCTGCAGCATCTTTTTTTCCCTGCTCAAAAAGCTCTTTTGCTTTATTGAATTTCACAGCAACAATTTTTTCAGCTTCAACGATTTCGAGTCTTTCTAAAAGCTGTCTTTGTTCCGGAGCTTTTTTAAGGAAATTTTTTATATTTTTTTCTGCGGCATCAAGATTTTTACTTTCAATAAGGTCGTCTATCATGTCGATATCTTCAATTGCAAGTCTGAACGGTCCTTCAGGTGCGGTTCTGATCGTCTCGGAAGGCATAATAAAGTTAAAATAGCCGTATGCGGCAGCACCTCCGATAATAAGGAACAGGGCTGCCCATGCAAGAGGAGATGTTCTCCTTTTTTTGGTGACAACAACTTTTTCTTCTAAAGCCGGCTCATCATCCCTTGTCCATTTTGAACGCATATCTTCGTTAAGTATTTCAAACTTTATCTGTCTTGCTCCGGCAACGATAACATCGTTATGATAAAGTGGTGCTTTAGTTACTTTGCTTCCGTTAACTCTGGTTCCGTTTCCGCTGCCAAGGTCGGAAACAGAAAAATGGTCATCTTCCCTTTCTATTTTAAAGTGTTTCCTTGATACAGAAGGATCTGTAATGACAAAGTCGTTGTCCAGACCTCTTCCTGAAAAAATTTCATCTCTTGTGATCTCAATACTTTTCCCTTCATCTTTTCCGTCCATAATGGTAAGTCTTGCATCGGCTGAACGGCCGGAAAGAGCAGCAAGGTCTATGATCGCAGTTTTTTCATCTGCCATATCCTCGTCTTCATCGTCATCATCAAGCAGTGTGGGAGGAATAGAGGCAGACGGTGGTGGCGGTGGCGTGGGAGATGAATCTGTTTTTTTTTGCATGGCTTCTTTTCGGGCTTTTTCCGCCTTTATTTTTTCGGCCAGCTTTTTTAGGTATTCCTTGTCAATTGTTGGCTTTGCATTTCCCTGGTTGTTGTTTTCCATGATCAAAACTCCTCTGAGTGCGGTCAGCATTCAAAACATTTCTCTCCCTTAAATATTCTTAGAATTTTGGAAAAGTCAACTATTTGAGCAGACTAATTCCTCCTCCGCCTGCTTTAATTGTTAATAGAGAGGCTGGAAGCAGAGGTTTGGCAATAATTGTCAAAAATTTATGTATTATTTTTTATTACTTGATATAATACTTCCCGCACGGACTTTATTTTAGGGTTTGTTTTTGTTGTTCGGGGTCAGCAATGGAGCAAAAATTAAAAGGATTTAAGATAGTTCTTGGTGTAACAGGGGGAATTGCCGCATATAAATCGGCGTACCTTTTAAGGTTGTTAACAAAAGAAGGAGCAGAGGTGCAGGTGATAGGTACCGAAAACTCCAAAGAATTTGTCGGTCCGTCAACATGGGAGGCTTTGAGTGGAAAAACTCCCCTTTATGATACTTTCAGAACTAAAAACCCTTCAAAAATAGATCACATCGTACATGCCCAGGATGTTGATATGATAGTCGTTGCTCCTGCAACGGCAAACATTATTGGAAAAATGGCAAATGGGATAGCGGACGATCTTCTTTCGACAATACTTATGGCTGCAACAGTCCCTGTTGTTATTGCTCCGGGAATGAATACGGCGATGTATGAAAATGACTCATACAGAGATAACCACGGGAAACTATCTTCAAGACCCGGCATTCATTTTGTTTGTGCGGGAACGGGAGAGCTTGCCTGTGGAACTTCAGGAAAAGGGAGGATGGCTGAGCCCAATGAAATTCTTTCGACAATACTGAAAATTCTTGTCCCGGAAAGTAAACGGAAAATGAAATGGCTTATTACCGGAGGAGCTACCAGGGAATACATAGATCCTGTAAGATTTATCACCAATGGATCATCCGGAAAAACCGGTTTGGCAATATCAGATGCCGCACATTTATTTGGCGGAGATGTTACTTTTGTAGGGGTGAATGTAGTTAAGCCTGCAGGTATAAAATACCGGTTTATTCCGGTTTCTTCCGCTGAGGATTGTGCCACTACAGTTTTAGATCTGGTTCCGGAAGCGGATATATTTATAATGAGTGCTGCTGTTGCTGATTTTTCACCGCAAAAAAGTTTGTCAAAGATCAAAAAATCCACAGAAGATATGACCATTGTGCTTCGCAGAACAAAAGATATTTTAAAAGCGAGCATCAGTTTAATGAAAAAAAGGTCTGTGAGAATTGGTTTTGCTGCAGAAACTGAAGAGCTGGAACTTAATGCTAAAAAGAAACTGGAGGATAAAAAACTGGATATGATCGCAGCCAATCTGATAACCGGGAACCATAATCCTTTCGGATCTGAGACAAACACAGTTAAGCTGATAACAGAAAAAGAAGTTGAAATAATTGAAAAGACTCATAAAAACATTATAGGAACGAAAATCGTAAAAAAAGCAATACAACTTTGGGAGGAGAAGCAATGAACGAGAAACAACTTGAAATAAAACAGCTTCTGACTCCCACTCAGGAAGACTACCTTGAAACAATATACTGCCTTATGATGACCAGCAAAGTAACAAGAAACAAAGAGATAGCGGAAAAACTGAGTGTCAGAAGAGCCACTGTTACCAGAGCTGTTAAAGATCTGGTTCAAAAAGGTCTTGTCGAGCATGAAGCTCATGGATACATAACATTGACTGATTTTGGCAGAAGTATTGCTCAGGAAATAACATCCAGACACAAACTTTTCAGGCATTTTTTCAGAGATATTCTCGGTATCGAAGAGAATGAAGCTGATAACATTGCATGTGGAGTAGAACATCTTGTTTCCGGAGATGCTCTTAAAAAATTTAAAGATTTGGTTGAAAAAATAGATAACTGCAAGTATAAATGTGTTGATGGGAATAAAGATTCTTCCGGAGATAAAAAATGAGTGACAAGTCATATTCGGCTGGAGAATTGATCCTTGCCAAAAATGATGTGTCAAATGCAGTTTATATGATCATAAGAGGAAAAGTTAAGGTTGTAACGGATAATCAAAACTTTACTCTTTCCGATGGGGACATTTTTGGAGAAGAGGGACTTTTGCTAGATAAGCCAAGTCCTTATACAGCTGTTGCCTCGGAGGAGACGCTGATTCAAATCCTTGAGGAAGAAGAGGCCAGAAAGCATATTTTTGAAAACCCGCAAATATCTTTCACAACATTTGTTAAACATATCGGCAGAGTATGGAACACAGTTTCTCCTGTTTCCTTGACAGATTTCAGTTGCATTCGTTTCCTTGAGGAAATTATTCCTTTTGCTGAACAGACAGAAGATGGAGAACCGGACATGCCTGCGGCAGTGATGCTGAAAAATTTTTCTGAAAAAACCGGAATGGACAAAGAGACATTAATTTTTCAAGTGAAACGGATGGAACCTTTAGGACATGTAAAGCTTAGAGAAGGCGAAAGGATTTTAACTGCAGGAAAAAATAAATTGAGTGCAGTGGTTTATAGCTATTATAAAAATGTTCTTTTTTCAGGGGCTGATATTAATACCGGCTCAGGACTTTATTCTTTGGCAAGTCTTCTGAAAGCGGAGAACAGACTGATTTTTGATGTTGCAGAATAAAATATAAGGTCGATAGGGGGAAAAATGAAAATCACATGTCCTCATTGCAGTACGGTTTACAACATTGATGATGCAAGGATTCCTGACAAGGGTCTTTTGGTAAAGTGCTCTGTGTGTGAAAACCAGTAAAGGGTAAAGAAAAAAACAGAACAGCCGGTTGAAGAAGATGATATAGTCGGTCTTTTTCACAACCGGATGGATGAAGTTTCTCAAGCAGGGCCCACTAAAGACAATGGCGAAAAAGGACTCCATGAAGATCCGACCCTTCCCTTTGAAAAAGATAGTGAAGAAGAAGATCTTTTTAAAGAAGAAACCGGAAGTGATCCTGCAGAAGATGAAAAGCCGGAACTTCCTGAAGATGAAGAAAGTCCCGAAATAACAGTCAATCATAAGATCGGGGAATCTCCGGACCAATCAGAAGGTTCAGAAAACACGGACTCTTCTTTAGAAAACAATATAGACGGGAATATTGAAAGGTCTTCTCTTTTTGAAGATTCTGAAAGTGAATACAGTCCAAAAGACGATGATCTTTTTTCAGGAATAGAAATTTCAAGTGACAGGTATGATGCAAAAACAGATTTTTTTGATGACAACTATAATGATCCCGATTCTGTAGAAAAGAAGGAAGCAGGAGATTCTTATTCAAAATTTGATGATATTTCAGAATTTGAAAGTTTTGCTGAAGAGGAAAAAAAAGGTGATGATGTTTCTTCATCCGATCTTTTTGAAGATGATCCCGATCTTTTTTCTCCGCAAACTGAAAAGGATGGAAAAGATTCCACTGATGATTTTGTAAAAAATGTTTTTGAACCGGATGAAGAATCTGACAATAGTGAAAACATAGAGGGAACTATATATTTTAAAAAGAAAGATTCCGGGGAAATAGTAGGACCTTTTCGCGAAGATCAGCTTGAAGACCTGATGTTAAAAGGAGTTATTTCTCCGGAAGATGATATTTCTCATGACGGTTTTTCCTGGGAATCAAGTGCTGCCGGAGCTGAAGAGACCTCTGGATCTGAAGAATTTTCTGAACCTGAGGGGTCTTCTGAATCTGACATGGAAATTTTTCATGGAGTGGGTGACGAAGACTCAATTCCCTTCAAATCTAACCTTAGTGTCAAGAGTGAAAATGAAGAAGGCGATACTTCAGACACCGGCCTTTTCAGCGATGCTGTTCCTTCTGAGTTCGAAGGGACTTCGATGACAGGTATAGGAAATGTTTCCGGTCCGGTAGATCATGTTTTTATTCCTGAAGAATTGACAGATTCAGAAATGGAAAAAACAGGCTCATTGAGGTCTAAAAAAAGAAAAATAGGGGGAGGTGTTCCATTTTTTGCTGTTCTTGCTGTTTCTACCATTATTTTATTGGGGATGATAGGTGGAGGCGTGTACTATTACATTAATTACATGGCAGGAACTAGAGGCGATGTTCTTGATAAAATAAGCGAGTCAATAGCTGTACATACCGGAACTCTCCTTGATGTCCGTGAAGCTCTTAACAGGGATCTTCCTCAGGATTATATTAAAAGCATAGGAATTTTAAGGCAATATATTAAGCCCGGTGAGCGGGCTCCAAGTCCGGTCGGACTTGATGGTCAGGTAAAATTCAATATGATCGTATCTTATGACAGAAGAATAGAGCCTGTGAATGTTACGACTGATAAAATAGTAGAAGAGCTGTCACATGCCCCGAACAATCTTGACCTTATTAAAGCAAGAGCTCTTTCTCATTATATCCAGAGAAACTTTGATGAAGGGATAAGAATTCTTCAGCCTTTTATAAATTCTGATGATCCGGAGGTTTTTTATATTCTCGGTCTTTGTGCTACTGGAAAAAATGACCTGAAGAATGCGGAAAACTTTTTTAACACCGGTTTTGTCCACAGCAAAGGAAGGAGTGCCAAAATCACCTATGCTCTTGCTGATATGAAATACAGGAACGGTGACTCTCAGTCAGCTATAGCTTTTTTGAACAGAGTCATATCGGAAAATCCATCCTACTTAAGAGCTCATCTTCTTAAAGGCCAGATACTTATGAACAATCCTGACAGGGTGAAAGAAGCTGAAGAGTTTCTCCGAGGGATTGATACAGGAATAATATCTGTTGCGGAAGATTTCCAAAAAGCGGAATATTTTCAAATGATAGCCCAAGCGGCCCATAGAAGAGGAGATATAAGGGAAGCCATAGCAAACTATGAAAAAGCGGTCGAAATAAATAAAACAGACACCAGTGCTCTTGCGACAATAGCAGATTTTTATGTTCAGACAGGCAACTCTTCCAAAGCTATGGAGTATTATGATATGGCTCTGAATATTGATGCTAAATACCCCCCTGCTATTCTTGGAAAATCTGAAATATTTACACGAATAGGTCAAAGAGACAGAGTCTATCTTGAACTTGCCAAATTGGATTTGGCTTCAATAAAAGATGGCGGTCTTTTGTTGAGATTGGGGAATATATACTATGAACTTGGAGATCAGGGAAAAGCACTGGAATTCTATGATAAAGCTATTTCAGCCAGTCCTTCGATGATAGAGCCGTATCTTGCAAAAGCTACGGTGCTTCTTGAGTTCAATAGAATTGATGAATTGAAAGATATTTCTGAAAAAATAGGTGTTCTTGGAAAGGAAACATATGCCTATAATCTAGTCAGAGCAATAATTCTGCACCAGGAAGGCAATTTTAATAATGCAGAAGTCTTTTATAAAAATGCGATAGAGAGAAATGTTAAAGGAGATGAAAGAGTTTATCACTATTACGGAACATTGCTATATGATCAGCACAAATATTCCGAAGCATCAAGAAATCTTGAGCGGGCATACAATGTTTCTCCGGGGAACTACAGGTATCTGCAAGCATATATCGAAGCTCTTGAAAAAGAAGGGCGATGGAAAGATGTAATTTCGCTCCTTGAAGACGGAGATTTCAGAGAAAGACACATGTTCAGAAGCTATGTTTCTCTTTCAAACGCTTTCCTCGCTTTGAAAGAATATGACGAAGCTCTCAAATACATTGATAGAGCTATTGAGCTTAATTCGGGGAATTCATTTCTCCATTACAAAAAGTCAAAAGTCCTTTATTCCATGGCTAAATATACTGAAGCAGAATCAGAGATCAGTAGAGCGGTGTCTCTTGAAATGAGAAATTTTGACAACCACATGATGTATGCAAGAATACTTATAAAAAGAAATGACTTTAAAGGAGCTATTGAAAAGATTAATGCTGCAGAAAAGATCGATCCTAAAAATCAGACACTGATGCTGCTAAAAGGTATTGTTTACAAAAATCTTGATGATTACCGCAGTGCTCTGCAATACTTTAGACGGGTTACAAGCCCCGAACTGAGAAAAGAGGCATATCTTGAGATAGGAGAGTGTTTTCTGCATGTTAACAATATAAAAGAGGCTCTCAAATATTTTAAAATGGCAGAAAGAAGCGGCAACCCCAATGCTCATAGATATCTGGCAAGGATCTACTATGAAAGAGGGGAGATGGACACGGCGGTTGCCTATTACAGAAAATCTCTCCGTGCCGACAAAGATGATATTCAGGCTCTCCGTCAATTAGCTTTTATTTATAAAGAAAAAAAGAACTACAGGAGATCTTTGAGTTATTTTAGAAGATATCTCAATTTGATAAAAGATCCTTCTGAAAGAAAAATGATAGAAGATGAGATATTTTTTCTAAACAGAAATCTTACAGAAGCTGAAAAGGCATCTGTAAGAGAAGATGGTACCATTGAGGATGATGATGAAGAGCTCAATGAAAGAGCAAAAGAACTTTACCTTGAAGGACGGGCTTTAAGAATAGAGGATCCTCAACTTGCAAGAGAAAGATTCAGAGAAGTGATGAGAATAGTGCCCAAAGACAACGAATACTACAAAAGAGCTTCCAGGTCTCTCAACAGATTACAGAGAGAAAACCAGTAGTTAGTAAATACTTTAAAATTCTTTATTTTTTCCTTGATTTAGCATAGTTGCCCCGTATAGAATCTTTTGAAATATTTGTTCTTTTGATATCATGGAACTTTAGATTTATTTATGATTATGATGGAGGACAAGATGGGATGTTGTTGTAAGAAAAAGACGAAAAGCAGTGCCGAGCTTATGAATTTGGAACACACTTACGGGGCACACAATTACCATCCGCTTGAAGTTGTAATTTCAAAAGCAGAAGGTGTATGGGTTTGGGATCCGGAAGGCAGGAAGTACATGGATTGCCTAAGTGCCTACAGTGCAGTCAATCAGGGACACAGACATCCCAGGATAATTAAAGCTCTTAAAGATCAGGCTGATATTTTAACTCTCACAAGCCGGGCTTTTTTTAATGACAAATGGCCTCTTTTTGCTGAAAAACTTGCGGCATATACCGGTAAAGAAATGATACTTCCCATGAATACTGGTGCTGAAGCTGTAGAAACAGCTATAAAAGTTATGCGTCGGTGGGGATATGAAAAGAAAGGAATCCCTCATGATAAGGCGGAAATTATTGTAATGGAAGAAAATTTTCATGGAAGAACTACAACAATAGTTTCCTTTTCAACAGATTCTGTTGCAAAAAACAATTACGGTCCTTACACCCCTGGATTTAAAGTTGTAAAATACAACGATCTTAAAGCGATAGAAGATGCTGTCACTGCCAATACGGCAGGCATTCTTTTGGAGCCTATTCAGGGAGAAGCGGGAGTTTTTGTTCCTCATGACGGTTATCTGAAAGGTGTTCGTGAAATATGTGACAAAAACAACATTCTCTTTGCATGTGATGAAGTGCAGACCGGATTTTCCAGAACAGGTAAAAAGTTTGCTTTTATGCATGAAGGAATAGTTCCTGATGTAATAATTATGGGAAAAGCTCTTGGTGGCGGGGTGTTTCCTGTTTCAGCAGTAGCTGCCAATAAAGATATCATGGGTGTATTCACTCCCGGATCACACGGTTCCACATTTGGAGGAAATCCTCTTGGCTGTGTTGTTGCATCAGCAGCGATAGATGTCCTTGTTGATGAAAAACTTGATGAAAGATCGGAAGAGCTTGGTCAATATTTCAGAGAAAGGCTTGTTAAAATGAACAGCCCCAAGGTTGCTCAGATCAGGGGAAAAGGACTTCTTAATGCGGTGGTTCTTAAAAAAGAAGCGGGCAAAGCAAGAATATATACGACAGCAATGAAGGAAAAAGGGGTTCTTGCAAAAGAAACTCATGAATGGATAATCAGGTTTGCTCCTCCATTGATAATAACAAAAGAAGAGCTTGACTGGGCCCTTGACATAATAGAGGATGTTCTGAAATAGTTTTGTCCTCATATCAAATATTTATCCTTTTGTTTATATAAATTTTCTTTATAATCATCTTTTTGGCAGTGGTCATTTATGTGTGAGGAAAATGAAATGATAGACCTTAATGGAAAAAAAGCTTTAATAACGGGAGCAAGCAGCGGTTTCGGGGTTGATTTTGCTAATATCTTAGGTGAAGTGGGGATGGATTTGGTTCTTGTTGCAAGAAGGAGAGAAAGACTTGAAGAGGTTAAAAAAAGTGTTGAAGAAAAATGGGGAGTTTCTGTAAAAGTAATTTCTATGGATCTTGCCGGATTTGATGCAGCCTCAAAACTTTACAAGCTTGTGAAAGATGACGATATAGAAGTTCTCATAAATAATGCCGGATATGGAATTTTTGGACATGTGAGGGATCAGGATGCAAAAGAAGTTGATACAATGATACAGCTTAATGTTGTTTCTCTTGCAGCACTTACAAATATGTTCCTTAAAAAAATGGTTGAAAAAGAAAGCGGATACATCATGAATGTTTCATCCTTTGCCGGATTCAACCCTATGCCGCTGTATGCCGCTTACGGAGCAGCAAAATCATTTGTAATGAACTATACTGTAGCCATTCATGCCGAACTTCAAAAAACAGGTTCAAAAGTAAAGGTAAGTGCTTTTTGTCCCGGATATACGAATACGGAATTTATAGATGTTTCAAGACAGAAGAAGTCGAAGTTCGTAAAAATGGCAATGGGTGAAAGCTATCCTGCAGCAAAAGAAGCTGTTGAAAAAATGCTCAAAGGAAAACCTGTTTCCATGCCAAGATTTATAAACAAGTTCGGTGCTGTAATGATGAAATTCATGAGCAGAAAAAGAGCGGCCCTTGGAGTTTATAATGCGATCGGAAAGTAGCGGGTTTTTAGATTAGAAGAATAACAGAACACCCTTTTTTCTTTCTCAGAGCTTCATCTTCGTCATTGAGAGCATCATCGGTTTCGTCCGGTTCTTCTGTAATTTCTTTTTCGTCCGGTTCTTCTTCTGTTTTATCAGGTTCCTCAACCGTTTCTTCATCAGGTTCTTCTATGTAGGGTTCGACATACACATTAATTGTTTTTCTGCCGAAAGCTCCATTTGGAGCAATGTATGTGAGAGTAATTTTTTCAACAGGTTTGTAATCCTCAAAAAAAATGTTCAAGTACTCTCCTTGAAATATATCAATATTATCTCTTCTCCATACAAGAGACAAATATTTATCGCTGTTTTTTATTTCTGCGACAATGTTTTCATTGCTCATTATGTGTGATGTGTATTCTATTTCAGGCACCGGAGCTTCTGTTTCATCAGGTTCGATGGAAACAGAAAGTTCATTCCTTTTGAACACCCTGTGCTCAAACTCGCTGCTTTCCGAGCCGGCATCGATCTTTCCGTTTACAACAACTATCATTATTGACAGATCTTTTGAAACTCCAACTTGAGAAAATTTAAAACTGTCATTGTCAACAACAAAGCCTTTTTCTTTTGCAGGCATTATAAATCTTAGCGTAACAGGCTCTTTTGTTGGAAGATAGTTGATAATTTCAGCCTCTACATTAGTTGTGTTTCCATCACCACCAATAAAGATCGATTCCTGATCTCCGATGATAGATACCCATTTGTAATTTACCCACATATTTCCTGCGGGAACTGACTGAAATCCCGGATTTTCAGCATCCAAGGGGAAACACATCTCTCCTCTTTCACAGATGTAATTATAGTTCACCTCTCTGTCAGGTTTTATAGACACTTCTCTAAATCCCCAGTAAGTTTCACCGCTTGACGAGGCGGTTGTTGTTGAGATAAACTCCATATAGTCAGTAGCAAAAACACCGCTTTCTTCAACAAGCTCTTCCCCGGGCTCATAGCTGAATATCCTGTCCCTGTGGGTGTGCCCTGAGAAATAATAGGGGGCAGGGATCTGTTTTGTCATATAGGATGCAAGTGTCAGTCCTGTGTTGCTTTTTTGAGTTTCGTTGAATATCAGGTCTGTGGGATCACTGTCCCATGCCGAAGTTTCAATGTTCCACTCCTGAGAGTCAAGCACACCGATTATTGAATCTTTGGGGAACTTCTTCATCGGATGATATTTTCCTGTTGCTGCCTGACCAAGAGGCATCATGTGGGCAAAAAGACCGAATACATCATACTGATCTATCATTTTTTCAATCCAGTCAAGGGAATCTTTTGTTTGAAAACCGCCCCAGTTACTGACAGGTGGAGCAGCGTTGTCTCCAATTCCGACAGGTTTCCCCGAAGCCCTTCTCTGAGGAGTCCCATCGTAAGTGTTCAGCATCAGAAAAGTGTGGTCATTGAAAGTAAAAGCATAATACAAAGGTCCAAAAAAACTGGTCCAATATTCTAAACCGTCCCATTCAAGAGGTGTTGAAAGATTGTTTTGATCGGTAAATTTAGCATATCCGTCATGGTTCCCCGGAACAGGAAAAAAAGGCAACTCAAGATTTGAAACCAGAGAGATTATATCCTCATATTCTCTTTGATAGTTTATTCCGAAAACAAGATCACCAAGAGCTGTTACAAAGTGAAAATTTCCAGCATTCATTTGAGAAACAGTTGCTTTGATTATTCCTTTCTGTCTTGAGAAATCAAGGAGAGAGTCACTTTTAAAAGGATAGTTCCCTGAATTGAAATTCAGATTGGATATTTTCGATTGAAGATCCTGAATTTGCGGGTCTGCCCATACATAAAATCTGGTTTTTTCGTTAACAACCGGAAAGAAAACAGAGTTCCACGACACCATAGGAAAAGGATTATCTTCAATAAAAACGACAAGATCGTATCTTGCAGATGGTAAAATAACAGGCACTTTACATTTTACGCGGTATAAATTGTTTCCCGATTTTTCAATGGAATAGGGTTGCAGTTCGGCAAAAGCTTTTTTCAAGCCACCGTCAAAAAACCGTACAATTTTAACAGCTTCTATTTTTGGTTTGGAATCTGACCTTAAAATAAAGGAAAAATATTTGTCATTTTCTGTGATCATTGCAGGAAACCCGATAACAGGGTATAAAATATCTTTGACAAAAGGTTGCAGAATAGCTCTTGTTTGAACCTGTATTTGATAATCTTCTATTTCAGACCTGTTTTGAGGGTACCCGTGAATTGAGAGAAAAGACTCAGCGTAAATGTGAAAGCCGGTCAAAAATAAAAAAAAGAAACCCCCAAGCTTTGTTATTTTAATGAATTTTAACATGTCTGTCTCTCCTTGACTTACAACACACAGCCTGTAAAATTTTAACTATTTCTTACTCCAAGTCAATCTGAAAAGGTGAAAAATCCTTAATTCTGCTTCTTTTTTGACTTTATTACAGTACAGACCTAAAATGTCTCCGTAATGTGTTAAGGAGTCGAGGGAGATGAGTTTAAAAAAAAGGTGGATGAAGCTTAGAAATTATCAGTCAGATGATTTTTGGGCAATGGTGTTTGCAAGGCCGGTTACAATTCTTTTGCTTCTCCCTTTAATAGAAAAGAAATGGGTAACTCCTAACAGGTTGACAGTCCTCAGTGTTCTTACAAAATCTGCAGGAATATGGTTCCTGTTTTTTGTACATACCTACTCTGGAAGTGTTTATGCTGCTGTTCTTATAAATCTTGGTTTGATTTTTGACAATATGGATGGAACGGTAGCCCGCTACAGAAACACCGGCACAAAATTCGGATTCTATTTTGATAAGGCTACCGACGCCGTAACACTTGTGTTCCTGTTTTGGGGTATGGGATACAGGGGATTTGTTTTTACGGGAAATATGATAGACCTCATGGTTCCTGTTCTTGCTGTTACGGGGGCATTTATTGCAAGTTATTCCAAATGGGTCAGTGAAAAAGTTATGCTTGAGATGGAAATATCTGAAAAACTTCAAAAGGGAGATCTTATAGGTTGGGCAGAAAAGATGGAAAAAGGTTTTGTGTGGAAAGCTCCTCCTCAAAGAAGTTTTAAGGGGTGGATAAAATGGTTGGGGAGAGCTTTTTTCTCAATACTTTTCTTTAATGAGGTTGATATTTTTTTCTGGGCGGGACTTGCTTTGATCACTGAAAAATACTGGATATTTACAAGGTTTAACAGCGGTTTTATCCTGCTCGGTCTTTTTGCAGGACCACTTCTTTTCGGATTCAAAGTATGGAAAAGGGAAAAAAGTTTGACAGGAAGTGAATAAGGAGAAAGAGTAATGAAACTGTTTTATGATATTATTGCAGAAAAAAGAGATGGAAAAGAACTTTCTCTACAAGATATTTCTTATTTTCTTGAAAGCTATCTAAATGGCGGACTTGCCGATTATCAGATGTCTGCTATGTTGATGGCAGTTTTTATTAATAAACTTAGCGACCGGGAACTGAAAACATGGGTCAAAAAAATGCTTTATAGCGGGGAAGTTCTCGATTTTTCAGACATTGATGCCCCGGTGGTTGACAAACACTCGACAGGTGGAGTTGGCGACAAAGTATCTGTTCCCCTTGCTCCACTGCTTGCTGTGCTTGGTTTCCATGTTCCTATGATTTCGGGAAGGGGGCTTGGACATACCGGAGGAACTCTTGATAAACTTGAATCAATACCGGGATTCTCTGTAAATCTCGACATAGAAAGATTTAAAAAAATGGTTAGAGAAAATGGTCTTTCTCTTATAGGCCAGACTCCGGAAATAGCGCCCCTTGACAGAAAACTTTATGCATTAAGAGATGTTACAGGAACTGTGGAGTCTATTCCTCTAATAGCTTCTTCAATAATGAGCAAAAAAATAGCGGAAGGGATCGGGGGTCTTATTCTCGATGTAAAAGTAGGCAAAGGAGCTTTTATGACAAGCTTCGACATGGCAAAAGAGCTTGCTTTGGTTATGAAAAGAATCGGGGAGAACTTCAATGTAAAAGTGGATATTCTTTTTACTGATATGGATGAACCGTTGGGTCTTTGTGTAGGTAATTCTCTTGAAATATCAGAGTCCGTTAAGGTTTTGAAAGGGGAGTATGTTCCGCAGATAACAGACCTTGTTGTTGAAATGTCAGCAACTTTGCAATACTCTTTTAACATGGTAAACTCTATCGAAGAAGGGAAAAAGGTTGCCCTTGAAAAGCTCAATGATGGTTCTGCATTTGAAAAATTCAAAAAAACTGTGGAGTTACAGGGTGGAGACCCTTCTGCCATAGATGATACAGAAAAACTTCCTCTATGTTCTAAAAAAATAGAGATCAAAGCTGAAAAAAAAGGATTTGTTAGTGAACTGAACGCACTTTTTTTTGGTAAAGCTCTGGTCTGTCTTGGTGGAGGCAGAGAGAACAAAGAAGATAATGTAGATCCGGGGGCAGGTTTTGTTTTTCATAAAAAAACAGGCGAAACCGTTAATATCGGGGATGTTTTGTTCGATATATATTATGAAGATGAAAAGAAACTTGGAAACAGCATGAAATACATTGAAAAAGCTGTCAAAATTTCCAGTGAAGCTCCAGAGGAAAGGTGCCTTGTAAAAGGAAAGATCTGATGAATAAAGACCGATACTTTTTTTTAAGAAAATTTTCTCCGGTTTTTATAAACAAGATACATTTAAAGCTGTTTAAAATTTTTTCTAAAAAAGTTGATTTTGAAATTCCGGATATTGAAGAGTTGAAAAGTTTAAGTAAAGATACAAAGAGCATAAAGGTTTATGTTTCAGGAAAAAAAAGCAGAGTTGAACAATTTCTTTTCAATGGGTTTTTGATTGAAAACAGAATTGTTCCGCCAACCCATTCTTTTGGGTCAAAAACAGTGTTTTTCATGTCTTTTAAGCAGATCAAAGCTTTTTTTGTTTCTTTTTTCAACAAGTCAGTTGTTCCTGAAAAAAAGATTAAAGGAGTCTATGTTCCTATAGACTCTCCGGGAAACCTTTTGGAGCAGAAAATTTTCAGAGATGTTTACAGTTACATTAAAAACAGGGATGTCAGAATAATCCCTGTTGTAACTCTCTGGAGCAAAGAACTTGGTAAAAAAAGCAGATGGGACTGGATGATAAAAATTACGGGGAAATACCATCTCTGGTCAACTACATGGGAACTTTTGATGCTTCTGTTAAAGAGGAGAAAACTGATATTCCGGGTCGGTCTTGCAAGAAAATTAAGAAAAAATATGACCCCGGAGATTTTCGTCAAAAAACTGCATGGATTAATGCAGGATACAAGAAAAAATGTGGTAGGAGTTTCTTTAAAAAGCTGGCTTGATATTAAAAATGAAACTTTGTTCGACCTAAAACTGAAAGATGAGGTTAAAATAAAAAAAGCAAACGAGATAATTGATAAACTTGCAACAAAATATAGCCCTGCAAGAGCTGAGTTCTACACCCGTGTAATAGGCAGGGTACTTAAGACAGTTTTTTCAAAGTACCATTATTCTAACGAAGAGATCGTTCACCTTAGAAGGATATGCTGTATGCCGGGAACCAACATGATCCTTGTCCCTACCCATAGAAGCTATTTTGACTATCTCATATTGAACCATCTTCTTTACAGCGAAAAAGTGACAGTTCCTCTTGTTGCGGCAGGAGACAATCTTTCTTTTTTCCCGTTAGGGACGGTTTTAAGACAAATGGGAGCTTTTTTTATAAGGAGAAAAATGAAAGAAGATCTTTTCTACAGAAATGTGGTCGCTTCTTATCTTAAAAATGTTGTTGCAGCGGGATATGATATTGAATTTTTTATAGAAGGTGGGCGGTCAAGAAGTGGAATGGTCCGTTCTCCAAGGACAGGAATGCTTAAGATGCTTGCTGAAAACGGAAGGAAAACAGGCAGAAAACTTTTTGTTGTTCCGGTATCAATAACATATGAGAAACTCAAAGAGATAGAGGATTATAAAAAAGAAAAGAAAGAAGGAAAGACTCTGGAAAAGGAAAACTTTTTTACACGCATCAGAACTCTTATAAAAACAAGATATGGTCCTGTTTACATAAAATTTGCCAGACCCATATATCTTAGCGGAAAATTCAGTGAACAGACAGCATACAGGATTGCAGAATATCAGGAAAAAGCCACAGTAATAAGTTTTTCAGCACTTTTTTCAACAGTTTTCCTTTGTAATGAAGAGCTTACATCGAATGACGTAGTTGAAAAAATGGAATATTCGGTGAATCAAATGAGGTTGCTCCCTTTTGTGGTGACTGCTCCCGCTCTTGACAATCTTGATGTAAACTGCTCAAGGCTTATAAGGCGGCTTATGAGGAAAGGTGACATCATTGAGGCAAATGCTAAAAAGGGAGTGTTTCTCCTTTCTCAGGAAGCTTTTTATGAATTCAGTTATTATAAAAATTCCATTGCTTTTGCTTTTGCTCCTTTTATGGTTGAGCTTTTTGAAGACCCCATTGAGAGAAACTTTGTAACAGAATTTCTTGAAACAGTTATAAAAGGGTATAACAGCACACTGATCCAGGAAGGGGTGATAAGCAGAGCAAAAATGGAAGAATGGTTTAAGAAAACTGTCTGCTGTTTTTTTAAAGACAGCTTTAGTCTTCTTGATTTTACGGTAAAAGTTTTGATGAATAAAAAAGAGCTGCTGAAAAAGACATCAAAAACGGCTTTGGCGGAAAGTTTAATGCCGGTACTTGCAAAAGAAGTAAAAGTTTTTTCTTTAGATGAAGTTTATGAAATAATATTTTTTCTTGAGAAAAAACAGATTCTGATAAATAATCTTTCAGAAATTGATGATAATTCTGCAGGATCTATTTTAAAACAGATCAGTGCAGTAATGTTGATGATGCAAAAAGGTGGCTGAATTGTACAGAAATGTGATTCTTCCCGACTCACTGAAGATATCGAATATTCCAGGAACAGAAGTTCATGTTTATCTTGACAACTTTGAGTTGAAAAAGATCTCTGCTGATATGAATTCACCGTTCATCCTTTTCCTTTACGAGTGGGATTTTAAGCCGGATTTTCCTCCGGTTTTAAAAAGTGACTATACTATCATTGTAGGTTTTGACTGTGAACTTGAACAGATATCCAATACTGTTTTCAAGGTGGATGGAGAAAAACTTACCCCTTTTTCTATTGGAATAATTTTTTCTCTAATGGAGATCAACAAAAATCTGCATCATCGTATAGTTGACAATCTTCAAATAGGTATAAACCTTACAGTGGAAAAAGAATCTTCAAATCTTTACAATATGATTCTCACTTTTCTTAGAAAAGCTACAGGAGCGGAGGCAGGAACTCTTTATCTAATGAGTGAAGACAGGGAAAAAATATATTTTGTCTGTTCACAGAATAGACTTTTTGACAGCAGAAAGATTGAAAAAAAAGAAGTTCCCTTTAATAAGAAAAGTCTTGTCGGATTTGTCTGCCACACAGGAGAAACTCTCAACATTCCGGATGCTTATAAAATTCCCGAGGATGCGCCGTATCATTTCAACAAAGAAATTGATATTAAAATGAATTATAAAACGGAATCAATTATAACTGTTCCGATGAAAACCAATTCCGGAGAAATTATCGGAGCTGTTCAGTTGTTAAACAAAAAAAAGTCTCCTGATGCAAAAACGGAACCGTTTTCAAAGTTTGATGAACTTGTTTTGAAAAGTTTGTCAACTTTGGCCGCTGTTTCTGTTGAGAATAACAGACTTCTTATAGAAACTGAAACTTTGCTGAACAATATGATAATTTCCTCAGTAAAAGCAATAGAACAGAGAGATCCTGCTACCAAAGGGCACAGTCTGAGAGTTTCAGCACTTTTGACCGCTCTTTTAACGAAAATTGATGAAAGTGGATTCTATAAAGATTTTAAGCTTGACAACGCAACTCTCAGAACTGCCGAAACGGCGGCATTACTCCATGATTTCGGTAAAGTAGGTGTAAGGGAAAAGATACTGATGAAAGAGGAGCGGTTTTACCCTGATCAGCTTGAAGCTTTAAAGTGGAGATTGAGATATATAGTCGCTTCTTTGTCTAGAGAAGATAATAAAAGTGAAGCAAAGTTAAAGAGTATAAAAAAGTTTATAGAAATTCTCGATGAACTCAATAAGCCGGCACCTCAAACTGAAGAGCAAAGAACCCTCATCTCTGATATTGAAAGTCTGGTTTTTAATATAAACGGGGTCGAAGTGCCGGTTCTTAATGATCTTGAAAAAAGTTATCTTGCCATAAAAGCGGGCACTTTAAATGATGAGGAAAGAAATGATATGGAAAAGCATGTCATTTACAGTTATGAACTTTTAGACTCTATTGAATGGCCTTTTGAATTAAGAAATGTTCCTTCAGTTGCAGCGTCACACCACGAAAAACTTGATGGTTCAGGATACCCTTACCATAAAGATGCTTCATCGTTGGGAATTGTTGAGAGAGCTATGGGGATTGTTGATGTTTACGATGCTCTTACTGCAAAAGACAGACCGTACAAAAAGGCAATTCCGCCTGAAGTTGCTTTAAAAATAATAAAGTCCGAGGTGGACAAAGGAAAGCTTGACAGCAAAATATTTGATATCTTTGTTCAGAAAAAAAAAGAAATAGATGAAGAGGTTGATAAAAAACTTAAAGAGAAGAAATTTAACAGATAAGTCCTTGAAAAACGGAAAATTCAATAAAAATCAAAAACCCGGCACTCTTGACATGCTGTTGATATTAAGATACTGAGCCAATTGCAAAACTCCAGAAAGTTTGAAGAGAGTCTGACTAGTATTTCAAAAGAGTCTTAAAAATCTGTTTCAGGTTCAGTTAATGAACCGTATGATGCTTCCTGCTATTCAGACAT
>SLOD01000107.1 GCA_007132725.1 Candidatus Sumerlaeota bacterium | reverse complement strand
ATTATCTCCGAATTTATGTAAAAAATCAACATAATTTCCGCCGAATTTATGTAAAAATCACACATGAATTCGGAGATAACTATTTTGTCTCTATGGTTTTCAACTCAGAAAATTCTTTTGAATCCATGAATCTTTTAAGGATAACGGCTGCCGCCGCACTGTCTATTTTCCCCGATTTTTTCTTTGCCCTGTTCGTAGAATTCCGAGCTTTAAGGATCTCTGCTGCTTCATCAGTTGAAAAACTTTCATCTTCACGGTAAAAAGGTGTGTCGGGAAACATTTCCTGAAGTCTTCTTTGAAAACCTTTAACCACCGGAGCCATCTTCCCTTCTTCTCCTGAAGTATTAAGAGGCCACCCCATTACGAATGCTTTAATGTCAAAATTTTCAAGTAGTTGAAGCAATCTTTCAAGATCGTCTTTTATAGATTCTTTTCTTTTGACAGAGCCGAGTGTAACCGGAAAATTCCATGTAGGGTCTGTAACTGCAACTCCGATGAATTTTATTCCGACATCAAGGGCAACTATCCTTTTTGTCACTTCTTTTCCCACATTTTAGACAACTGCTCTTCTATAACTTCTTTTATGATTTTCCGTCCGTTCTTTTCAAGCCAAAGATGAATTTCTTTCTTGAAAACTTCTTCTGACTCCGACTCGATCTGCGGACTGGAATCAAAACTTTCTGACTCCTCAAGCGGCTCGTCATCCTGAATTTCTTGAGTTTCAGACACATCTCCATTTTCATCTACAGGATCTGATGTAAAAAGACCGTCATCCGGCTCTTCTTCAGCAAAAACTTCTTCCTCAACAAAATTTATTTGCCCATCATCAGAGCTCTCTTCTGACACCTCAGGCTCCTCTGACACCTCAGGCTCTTCTGATACTTCAGGCTCCTCTGATATTTCAGGTTCATCTGACATTATTAGCGGCTCATCTGAGGAAAGATCTTCATTTCCGGAAATAATAGATTCAAAGTCCTTTGCTATTTTTGTTTTCAACTCTATCCCTTCAGACTCTGTCTTTAATGTTTTTTCATCTTCTGAACTTTCTTCATGAAAATTAGAAATATCATCAAAAACATCTTTTTTCTGAGAATCATCTTCAGAAGCAAAAAGATCTGTTTCCGCTTCCTTTGGAACTGCTGTTTTTGTTCCGGCATCAGATCCATGTGGTTGAGTCCCGAAAGGTTTTTCACTTGCTATCTCATCACTTAAACTTTTTATCAGATCATCAATTTCATCCATTCGGTTAAAAATATCTTTTTTTTCTTTGGCTTTCATTTCAGTATCGGATTTTTTTGCTGAAGTCTCATCCTGCCCCGTTTCTTCCAAACCGAGATTTTCATTTTCCGGAATTTCCCATGAACTCCTGACTTTAGCCTCTCCTTCCTCTGTTGAAAGAACCACTGCCTCATCAGACTCATCTCCCCCGTATACAGGCTCAAGAAGAACAGCCTCTTCTTTTTCCGGTTCAGCGGAGCCTGCATCTTTGGAAAGATCATTTTCTGAACTGCCGGACTCTGACGGCACTTCTTCTTTTTTCAAAGCCACTTTCATATAAGAAGCTTTAGTCAATCCTTTTTTCAAATCATTTAAAGAAAAGTCAAAAGGAATAGCAATGGCTTTTCCTTTGACATTATCAAGGTTTTCCATTAGAAAAATTACAGGTATTTCATAATCTGCCAACATTTCCTCAACTTCATCCGTAAGTGCCCGGACATCCGCTATAATCACATCATAATCTTTAGGATCAAGTTTCAATAAAAACCTATCCAATTCTTTTTCTGTAAAAAGTTCCCAGATCGAATCTTTCAGAATATTTTTAAGATTTTCAATGATCCGGGGATCTGTCTGCAATGCCAAAATTTTTTTCTTATTCATTTTAAACCTCCGGAAATATTATCCAGATATGATATTATTGACTGCATATCTTCATGCAGAGAAGACTCAAAAGAAAAATGTTCCCCAAAAATGGAAAACCCCAGTTTTCCGGCATGAAGCAACTGTCTTCCTGAACTTGCAAGCAGTTGATTAAGCTTTTTGTCCGAAGTTTTACAGACACCTCCATAAAGAACATCGTTCACAACAGGGTGGCCTATGTGACTCATATGCATCCTTATCTGGTGCGTTCTTCCTGTCTCAAGCTTTATTTTTAACAAAGAAGCATACGGATATTCTTCAACAACTTTATAGTGAGTTACCGCTCTGCGACCACCTGACAGTTTTGCAGAAAATCTCAGTCTGTTACCAGGGTCCCTACCGTGGAAAGTATCAACTGTTCCTTTTTTTTTCTTAAGTTTACCGCTTACCAGTGCAGTATATTCTCTCTCTATATCATGATTTGAAAATTTAGTCTGAAGTTCTTCAAAAGCATTCATGTTTTTTGCAACAACAAGCAGTCCTGATGTGTCTTTATCAATCCGGTGTACCAATCCCGGGCGGATCTTCTCTTCAAAAACACTGTCCCCCAGATAATACATTAAACCGTTAACAAGAGTTCCACCCGGATTTCCTGCCCCGGGATGAACAACAAGGCCCGCAGGCTTATCTATGATAAGAAAGTTGCCGTTTTCAAAACTTATGTTAAGGTCGATGTTTTCCGGCTCAACAGAAATCTGCTCAACAGGCTCTATTTCAAGCTCAATAACATCACCTCTCCTGAATCTGCTGTAACTGCTTTTTAAAATTATGTTGCCATTCACTGAAAAATTTTCATTTAAAATGTTTTTTTGCACTCTTGTTCTGGAAATATTTATCATATCACATAAAAACTTATCTGCTCTTTCATTGAAGTCACAGAATATCGAAAATATTATGCCGATGCTTATGGTCACATCCCCCCAATTGAATCTCCTTAATTATAAAGTTTTAAAAGTCTTTTGCAAATAGTTTCGTTTCTTCATTAATTAAGTGGAGATAAAATTGACAGTTGACAGCTTTTAAAGTATAAGTGTGGGTTGAATTTTTTTGGTATTTGCTTAATAGAGGCTACTGCGATGAAAACTTTTGTCACATACTTGGTTTTGTTCGCATTTTACTTTCTTTCTCTGACCCCTGCCGGAATTTCTTTTTCTGAGGTTTTGGCTTTTGATGATTTTGACTTTGGAGAAGACGACTCGTCACTTTTTGATGATTTGGATGCAGGCTTTGACTTTGACGATCATTCAAGAACTTCACCCTCCGTTACTTTTGAATCTCAACCTTCAGGCACAAAAATTGCAGCCTTTTATCTTTATGCTGATTCTTATTCTCAAAGCAGAGCAGGAACCCTTACTGCTGAAACAGCTTCATATCTTGCTAATTTAGCTGACTACAACTATGTCAGAGCTGAAGCTGAATTTTTTGTTCCTACGATGTCTGCCGCTCAAAGAGATTTTGAAGATGGAATCCGTATATTTGAAGAAGCTAAAGAACTCTATGAATATTTGAGCATTGAGGATGCCATTTCTAAATTTAAAAGAGCTCTGGCTATTTTTGAAAGACATTTGGACAAAATCCCTGAACTTAAACTCATCTCTGAAACATTGCTTTATCTTGGAGCTTCTTACAGAATGCTTGACGAAGACGAAAGTGCTATCCCCTACTTCAACAGCTATATAAACATAAATCCTTTAGCAGACCTTGATGACATTGTTTTTTCTCCTGAAATAGTATCTTTCTTTGACAGAATTAAAAGTGATCACCTCATGCTGCCGACAGGCTCTATTGCTGTAGACAGCTTTCCTTCCGGAGCACTGGTTTTTATTAACGGAAAAGTTGTAGGTACCACTCCACTTCGTCTTGATGGCATACCGGCAGGTAATCATTATTACAGAGTCCACAAAACCGGATACCGATCCCGGGCAGGGACTATTGCTGTCAGAGAAAGGAGGGAAACCCGGATAAGAGAAGACTTACAAGGATACAGCGAAGCTTCCTATATTGAAAGCTCAATAGAGCTGATGACCGCCGATTACGGCATGCTGTCAATGTTAAGAAGAGCTGTTGAGGTGGCAGAAAGACTCGGTGTAGAAGAAATAGTTGTAACAATGGTTTCGATCCAGGACGAAAGAGTCAGGTATATCGGGCATATAATAAACAGAGAAAAACGCTCTTTTAAGAAAAGCGAGGTAGAGTTCAATATGCCGTTTGATGGCAATGTGGGTCGTCTTTTTGAGCTTGATGACTTTCATTCCGATCTCTTCCGGGACAAATTTGGATTTAGACCTATTTCTGATGTGGCTTTGGATGAAGCCGAATTTTTAGGTCTTGCCGGTGACCCCTCTGAAAAAGATGAGGAAAGGAGAGAAAGAAAAGGCGGCTCCAAATGGTGGCTTTGGACAATTCTTGGCGTAGTAGTCCTTGGAGGCGCAGGTGTGGGAACTTATTTTATAATAACTGAAACCGGGAAAAAGAGCAAAGGGGCTGAACTGGAGATCAATTTCTAAACATACGGTATGACAAGGAGTAAGTTATGGATAAAATTGAAAGCTTTGACATAAGAGTTTACGAAAGAAAGGTTCGTAACGGGGAAATAACCCGCAAAGAGTATGAGGCATACTTGCAGTCAATTAAAGAGTGTACGGATTTTACTGAAATTGACGAAGAAACCCTAAATAAAAATGCTGGAATTAAACCTAACTGTGAAGAAAAATCTGAACCTGGAGAATCAGACAATGAGCAAGAAAAAATGTAGTTGTGAAAAAAGAGATTTATCTTCGGTAGTTAACCCTTCTTTTGAAAGTCTTGTTTCTTCTGTTTACTCAGCAGTTCTTTTCAACCTTGGTGAAATAAAAGTCAAAGGCACCGAGGATGTCTGTGAAAACATTGACATGGCAAAATTCAATATCGGACTACTTGAAATGCTTGAAGAAAAAACAAAAGGGAATCTTTCAAAAGAAGAAAATGCCTACCTTAAAAGTGTTATCCTGAATTCACGGGAGAGATTGGGTGAACATCACTCTTGATCAAATGCCTGACATCGAAAAAATAGTGAAAAATGCCGGCAATATAGCTCTAACTTATTTTAATTCCCCCCATCTTGCAAAAAGATACAAATCTGAAAAAGACCTTATCACAGAAGCTGATGAAAAAGCCGAACGAATTCTTTTAGAAGAGCTTAAAAACATTGATGAAATACAGTTTTTAAGTGAAGAGTTCAATCCGGACACTCTTTTTAATGATGAACCTCTGTGGATAATCGATCCGGTTGACGGAACCACCAATTTCGCTGCCGGAATAGCACCGTTTGCTGTTTCTGTTGCCCATTACAACGGAGAGGTTGTTGACGGAGCTGTCTGTTATCTTCCTGTTACCGGAGAACTTTTCTCAGCATGTCTGGGGCACGGAGCCTTTTTAAACGGAAAAAAAATCTCTGTAAATGAAGAAACATATCCTCTTAAATGCGTTGTTGCAACTGGGTTTGCCGACATAACGCATAATGAACCTTTGAATACCGTTCCCATATTTAACAGTATCATAAAAAAAGTTAGAACTGTCAGAAGACTTGGTTCAGCAGTAACAGATCTCGTTTATACAGCCGCAGGCAGATTTGCTTTTTTCTATGAGGCAGGACTTGCCCCCTGGGATGTTGCTGCCGGATCTCTGATAGTTAAAGAAGCCGGAGGAATAGTAACCGACTTCGAGGGTGGCTCCGGCTATATTACAAATAAAACTATTATCGCTTCAAACCCCGGCATTTATAAATTTATAAAAAAAGAAATAGAGATGTTTTACGGGAAAAACTTTTGACATTAAATTCAGGAGGAAAAAATGGTTGCTTATGCTACTGAAAATCTAAGAAATGTTTGTATCGCAGGACACGGAACTTCGGGAAAAACTACACTTATGGAGTCTATTCTTTTTCATGCGGAAGCTGTGAACAGACAAGGCACTGTGGAAGATGCAAATACAGTGTCGGACTTTACTGAGGAAGAGAGAAACAGAGGAATTTCTATATCTGCGTCAATAAATTCAGTGGACTACAAAAAAAATCTTCTTACATTCATTGACACGCCGGGCTATTTTGATTTTGCAGGAGAAGTAGCTTCTACACTTCCTTTTTGTGAGTCGGTACTTCTTACAGTAAAAGGTTCTACCGGTCTTGATGTGGGAACGGAGAATGCTTTTAACACGGCGAAAAAGCTTGGCAAATCCGCAGCTTTTTTTGTTACGGAAATAGACAGGGACAACCTTGACCTTGATTCTGCATATAACTCAATTGGCAAAGATCTTGAAATTACATTAGCTCCTATAACTTTTCCTGCAGATATAGGGCAGTCTGCTGACTCAATTATTGATATATTCAAAGGAAAACTTGTTAAATACTCAAACGGAAAAAGAGTTTCTGTTGAAGAAATTCCATCCCAGTATGCAGAAAAAGCAGCAGAACTTAAAGAAAAGTTGATGGAAGCTGTTGCAGAAACAGACGAAGCTTTAATGGAAAAATATTTTGAAAACGGCGAACTGACAGATGAGGAAGTTAACAAAGGTTTAGCCGTAGCTTTTTCTCAAGGCTCTATATATCCTGTTTTCTTTGGTGCCGCCAATAAAGGTGTCGGGGTTGACTGTGTTTTAAATGCTGTGGCCGACTGGTTTCCGTCTCCTTTAAACAAAACTGCAAAATTTTTCGGCGGGGAAATTAAAATGAAAAAAGAAGCTCCTGTAAGAGCTTTTATCTTTAAAGTAAACTCTATCCCTCAATTTGGAGAAGTTTACGTTTTCAAAGTTCTTCAAGGTGAGATAAAAGAAGGAGCGGATGTTTACAATACCGATTCTTCTTCTTTTGAAAAATTTGGACAACTTTTCGCTTTAAAAGGAAAAGACAGGACCGTTATAAATTCTCTTTCAACAGGACAGATCGGTGCTACTGTGAAGCTGAAATATTCCAAAACCGGAGACCTTTTCACATCAGGAAAAAATGATCCTGTTTTCGATTTTAAACTTATTGAGTGGCCGGAAGCCATCGTAAGAGGGGCTTTCTTAGGAAGCTCTAAAGAAGACACAGATAAAGTTGCAACCGCTTTAAGAAAAGTTCAGGTTGAAGATGCCTCTTTTAAAGTTTTTGCCGATCCGGAACTGAAACAACTTTTTGTTGACGGACTTGGAGAGCTTCACCTTGAAGTTATTGCAAAAAAAATAAAGAATCAACTTGGAATAGATGTTAAAATAGTTGAGCCAAGGATACCGTATCGTGAAACTATCAGAGGAAAAGCCGAATCCCGCTATCGTCATAAGAAACAGTCCGGAGGAGCAGGTGAATTTGCTGAGGTAAATATAATTCTTGAACCAAATCAGCAAAGTGAGTTTGAATTTGTAGATGCAATTGTTGGCGGAGTTATTTCAAATAGATTTATCCCTGCTGTTGAAAAAGGGATCCGGGAAATTCTCACTGAAGGTGTCGTAGCAGGATGTAAGTTCATTAACTGTAAAGTCACTCTGAATGATGGAAAAGAGCACCCTGTTGACAGCAAAGAAATAGCATTTAAAAAGGCTGCCGCCATGGCATTTAAAGATGCTGTAAAAAGAGCAAAGCCCATTATACTTGAACCTATTTACGATGTCTCCGTTAAAGTTCCTGAAGAGTTTGCCGGCTCTGTTATGGGAGATATTTCAAGCAGACGGGGAAAACCTCAGGGAATGGACAGTGAGGGGAAATACACCATTGTTAAAGCTCAGGTTCCTCTTAAAGAGATCCACGGATATTCAACTCAAATACGCTCAATGACAAATGGAAGGGGCACATACACCATGTCTTTCTCGCATTATGATCCTGTTCCTGGGGAAATACAGAAAAAAATAATGGACGAGTACGAGGCTTCTAGGGAGCAATGATCTATGAAAAAATTTTTAATTGTTTTCATATTAACGATCATTTGTGTCACAACTGTTTCCTGTAGAAAAAAGAAAGAGTACGAAGAAGAAGAAAAAAGTGATCTGTTAAAAGATATAAAAAAAGAGCAGGTTGCTGAAATATATAAAGTTGAAATAGGAGGTTCTGTTTACAAAGGTGCTGATAATGCCCCTGTTACAATAATTAATTTCAGCGATTTTCAATGTCCTTTCTCAAAAAGATTTTCAGACCATATTCACAGATTAATGAAAACATACAACGGTAAAATAAAGTATGTTTACAAACACTTTCCTCTCCCTTTCCATAGGATGGGAAAACCGGCGGCTCTTGCTGCTATCGCTGCTCAAAATCAGGGGAAATTCTGGGAATACTATGAAGTCCTTTATAACAATATAAGAGATATAAGTGACGAAAACCTTGTTTTATGGGCAGAAGAACTCGGTTTAGACAAAGAAAGATTTCTGTCTGACCGCAACTCCGCATTTTCAGCTAAAATTCTTAAGCAGGATAAAGCAATGGGGAGCCGGTTCGGTGTCAGAGGCACTCCTACAATATTCATTAACGGAAGAAGAATAGTAGGTGCAAACAACGATATTATTGAAAAAGTGGTGCTGGAAGAAATCGCTAACGGAGAAAATCTTAGAGCAAAAGGTGAAAAAGATATATACGGAAAACTTATTAAAAACGGGTTGACCAAATACATTCCCCCTCAAAGACAACATCCTGCCATCCCTCAAGATATTTACAAAGTTGAATATCCTTCCACAGCACCCGTAACAGGAAATGAGAATGCCGATATTACGATCGTACTTTTTAAAGACTATGAATGTATTTTTTCTGCAAGACTTCATTCAACGATCAAAGAAATAAAAAAAGAGTATCCTGACAACATCAGACTGGTTTATATGAATTTGCCTCTCCGTTTTCACAAAAAGGCGACTCTTGCAGCAACAGCGGCTCTTGCTGCACACAGACAAGGAAAATTCAAAGAAATAAACGATCTGCTTTTCAATCAACAGCATAATTGGAAAAAAGCGGAAATTTTTGAAAAATGGCTTGAAAAAACTGTTAAAGATACCGGACTTAATATTGATAGATTTAAAAAGGACTTTAAAGATCCGAGCCTAAAACAGATAGTTGATAAAGATATTAACTTTGCTTCTAATCTGGGAGTAAGGGGAACTCCGGGAAGCTTTATAAACGGCAGATTTATCAGCGGCGCTCTTCCTGTTGAATCTTTCAGGGAAGTTATAAACGAAGAGCTGGAAAGAGCGGAAAGAATTAAAACAGATGAACTGAAAGGTACTCGCCTTTATCGGGAACTTATCAAAGATGGGAAACCGGGTATAGGAGCTTTAGGAGCAAAACAAGCAGAACCGTTCCATAAGATCTCAGACATTAGATTAAGTGGCAAAGAACCAAAGTCGGGACCTGCAAAAGCACCGGTTACCATCGTTAAGTTTTCTGATTTCCAGTGTCCTTTTTGCAGAAAAGGGGCCGACACAATGGAGAAGATCGTAAAAGAATACGAAGAAAAAATAACACTCATTTTTAAACATTCACCTCTCGATTTCAATAAAAGTGCAAGAACTGCCGCACTCTTTACGATTGCTGTAAAAAACATATACGGGGATGAAAAGTTTTTTGAAATAGGCAGGATACTGTTTGACAACCAGGAAGAATGGAAAGACTCTCCAAAAAAACATTTTGAAAAATATGCTTCTGAGCTACGGCTTAACTGGAACAAATTGAAAACAAAAATGAATGAGCCCGAAACTTTAAATATCCTGGAAAAAGATATCGCTGAAGCTGCAAAACAGGGGGTAAGAGGCGTACCTGTTTTCTTCATCAACGGAAAAAGAGTTTCCGGAGTCAGGAAACCTCTTTATTTTAAATCACTTATCGACGACCTGTTGAAAGGTTCCATTTGATTTCCTATAATAAATAATAAACTTACGGGCAACAAAATAAGTTATTATCCCGGCAATCACTCCTGCAAAGCTACCACCGATATACATAGGAATGAAAATATCCGCTCCAAGACCTAAAAAAGCGGCAGTCTTGTCAATAAACCCTGTAAGCTCGAGTATTTCCCCAACCTTATCTTTAAAAATTTTATAAGAAAGGAGGGCTTCTTTTCTGTAAAAGAAAGTCCCTACCCAGTAAATAAAGGCATAGAGCGGAATAACGGTTACCGGATTACTTATCCATACTCCTGCTATTGCAGCAACTTTATTTGCTTTTCTAAACGGAAGAACAACAACCAGAACAACAGCCATCTGTACACCCATTAAAGGGAGAAAACCGACATAGATCCCAAGAGCCAAACCCAAAGCAATATCGTGAGGTGTATCATTAAGAGAAAGTAGTCTTTCCCAAATATCGAAGAACTGCCCTTTGACATCATACCATGGAATTTTCTTAAATGTCGATCTGTAGGCAGCTGATCTGTCAGCTTTCTTCGTCAAGTTTTTTTCGGGCATCATTATAGTTTTTCACAGCACAAAGGTCGCCACACATCGAACATGTTTCTTTGTCAGACTCGGCAGGTCTGTTTCCACGATATTTTTTTGCTTTTTCAGGATCTATACAAAGCTCAAGCTGTTTGTCCCAGTCAAGGTTTTTTCTTGCTTTTCCCATTTCATTGTCCCAGTCAACAGCTCCGGGATAGCCATTGGCAATGTCGGCAGCGTGTGCTGCAATTTTAGAAGCTATTACCCCTTCTTTTACATCGTCTATGGTAGGAAGAGAAAGGTGTTCTGACGGAGTAACATAACAGAGAAAATTTGCACCGTTCATTGCGGCAACAGCGCCGCCTATTGCCGATGTTATATGATCATATCCCGGGGCAATATCAGTGACAATAGGACCAAGAACATAAAAAGGAGCACCTTTACAAAGCGTCTTCTGGATCATCATGTTCGAAGGAACCTGGTCTAAAGGAATATGTCCCGGACCTTCGACCATTACCTGAACACCTCTTTCTCTTGCCCGTTCAGTAAGCTCCCCGAGAGTTATCAGTTCCTGTATCTGAGGACGGTCAGTTGCATCAGCAATAGCTCCCGGTCTCAACCCATCTCCAAGAGAAAAGACACAGTCATATTTACGAGCGATATCAATGAGCCTGTCATAATATTCAAATAAAGGGTTTTCTTTCTTGTTATGAGCCATCCACCGAGCTGTTATGCTTCCCCCTCTTGAAACTATACCCATCAATCTTTCTGACTTGCCGATAGTTTTAAGTATTTTCCAATTAATACCGCAATGAACCGTTATAAAATCAACTCCACTTGCAACCTGCTTTTCAATGGCTTCAAAAATCTCATCAACCGTCATTTCAGCAAAAGATTTCTTTTTTTCTCTGACACAGCTAACAATCGCCTGATAAATAGGGACGGTTCCTATTGCTACAGGAACCGATTCCATTATCTTGTTTCTGGTCAACTCTAAATCTCTTCCCGTAGAAAGATCCATTATTGCATCGGCACCATATTTAACAGCAATTTTTGCTTTCTCGATTTCTTCATCCAGAGAGTTTATATCCTCCGATGTTCCAATATTAGCATTGATCTTTATTCTACACCCTTCTCCTATTGCAAGAGGCTTTATGTTGTGTATCCGGTTTTTGCATATCACGATCGTTCCTTTCGCAACTCTCTCACTCATTAACTCCGGAGACATTTTTTCTTCGATAGAAGCGACTTTCACTTCTTCCGTAATAACACCCTTTTTTGCGGCCTCAATTTGTGTAAGTGAACTCATTTTCTTTCTCCCTGATCAGACTGGCCAACTCTAAAATATTTTTCTGAGCATCATCTCCGTAAAATAACGACACTCCAGCTATATTGGTATACCCGTTATAGACGAGCATTTTTCCCCTCATTCTATCAATTCCGCCAAGAAGATAAAGGTTTTTTAAAAATAGTGGCATAATTGTTTTCCTGTTATCATCAGGTTTGGATAAGGGCCTGAAAACAGGGGAAAATAAAGCATAGTCAACCCCTCTGGAAAATGCATAGGAAAATTCCTGCTCCGAATGGGTTGATACAGCGGTCACTATATTTTTAAACTGCTTTTTACAATTTATTGCATCTTCTATTTTTGATGAAGGGAAATGGAAGTATTTATATCCACTAAATTCAACAGGGGCCATATCATGTATAAATACCTCTTTTTCAGGGAATCTTTTCTCTATTCTGCAGGCAAGAGAAAAAACCTCTTCTTTTTTGAATACAGATCCATTCCTGAGGCTTACTTTGTCAACACCACATCCAAGAGCTTTACATATAGCTGATTCAGCAGAGCTTACACTGGGAGTTTTAAGAAAATCAGTGATCATCCAGAGCATTCACCTTCTCCTCATGTAAAATATTATTTTGGCTTTATTTCATCTGTAAATGTCCAGTTCGAAAGAAAATATGGAGACGAAACTGTAACTTCTGTGTTCGAAGAAACAATGCCGGAGTATTTTAAACTGATCTCTATTTCTCCTGTTAATGCAATATTGTTACCTCCAATTATACCGGAGCAAAAGTAGTCAACAAAAGGTTTTTTTTCTTTAAATAAAAAACTGTAGTTACAGACGAACTGATCTTCACAGGCTGTTAAAATCCAGGATTGACCATCAAACAAATTAGTCCTGGGCATATAATAGCTTAACCTCCTTAATAAAACAGGATAGAGCGGATTAAAAGATTCTTCACATATTGAAGAGATATCGTTCAGGTCAATGCTTGCATAATAAAACATGCTTTTTACAAAAGGTGCAAAATAAGGGTCAATATCTCCTTCAATGTCTCCTGTCACAGACAGTTTTGATCCTGATCTTTCAACAGTTTCATTCGCCTTATAGTTGTTGAAAATGTCAATCGGCTCTTTAGAACCATATTTTATTCTCCCTTCTTCCTGAACCACTTTCATGTAGTTTATACGGGATGGAAAACTGAAGCGTCCTTTTTCAAAATAGTAAGCGACCTGAGTACAGAATACCAGAACAATGCCGGCAAAAAGAATTATCTTTCCAAAATATTTATTGATATATTTTTTTAAATTAAAAGAGTTTTTCAAATCCCGGCCTAATATTCGTCTACGATAATACTGCTGAATTTAGTGTATTGTGGAATAAATTTTAACCTTACAACACCCTGCTGACCATGCCTGTTTTTTTGTAAATATATTTCCGCAGTATTCTTCTTATCACTATCAGGTTTATATATATCTTCACGGTGAATGAACATCACCATATCAGCATCTTGCTCTATTGCCCCGGAATCTTTAAGGTCACTAAGCATCGGCACCTTGGATGACCTGTCTTCAACTTTTCTGTTCAATTGAGCAAGAGCAATAATGGGAATCCCCATATCTTTTGCAAACAGTTTAATATTTCTTGAAATATCCTCAACTTGTCTTACCCTGTCTTCCCGATAAACATTTGAATGCATAAGTTGCAGATAATCAACAAAAATGCAGTCAAGTTTGTTTCTGCCCAATTTTGAAGAAGGTGTTTTCCCCAGTTCAGAATTAAGTTTTTTTGCTCTTGAACGGAGATCTGAAACGGTTAGCTTGGAAGTATCGTCAATAAAAATTGGCAGTCTGCTTACCGAATCAATGTTAGCCCACAATCTTTTTATCTCATCTCTATCAGAAAATTTTCCTGCCATAAGGTTCTTAGCATTGACACTGCATTCTGTTGCTATTACTCTGTTAACAAGCTGGCTTGCCGGCATTTCAAGAGAAAAGAAAAGGACATTTAAATTGTTTTTGGCTACTTCAATCGCTATGTTAAGGGCAAGACTTGTTTTCCCGGTTCCCGGTCTGCCTGCAAGAACGATCATATCTCCGGGTTTAAAACCGCTGCACAACTCATCAAGTTTAGGATAGCCACAGGATATTCCGGATATCGGGTTCCCCTGCTCTATTCTTTCTTTTAATTTAACAATTTCTTCATCAACCACATCTTTTATCGGCAATATGGATGCAACCTGTTTTCTGTTTCCAAGATCGATCAGAGATGTTGTCGATCTGTCAACTATTTCATCAAATCCGGCTGTTTGACGGTAAGCTTCAGTAACACTTTCTGAACAAATTTTTATAAATTCACGATATAGAGACTTTTCAACAATTATATCACAATAGTCCGTAATTATGGACTCTGACACCACAGGAGCTTTAGAAGCAAGATCAAACAAATAATCCACACCTCCTGTTTTTTCGTCTTCAGCAACTGCTTTAAGTTTATCGGAAACTGTAACCACATCCGGGGTTTTCCCCTCGTTATAAATAGATCTTATTACTCTGAAGATCAAAGAATGTCTCTCTTCAATAAAGTCTTCCGGCAAAAGACCCGTCCCCTCAACTATTGAAAAAAGTTTGCCATCAAGTAGCAGACATCCAAGTATCGATGTTTCTGCTTCCATGTTTTTAGGAAGAGCAAGCGAAGGAGTTTCCATCAGGAACCTCTTTTTGTCATTTATTATTTTTCAGTTTCTTCGTTATCTTCAACTTCTTCAAAAGCTGACATTTCTTCAGAGTCTTCAATATCAGAGGGGTCTGTTCCACTTACATCGTCTTCTTTTGACTCGGGGAGAACATCTGCTTCTTCTGAATCATCTGGAACTGTTGTTTCCGGCTCAAAAACTTCACCGCTGTCTTCTGCTACGACCCACAGCTTAAAAGCACCCTTTATCCCTCTGAACAATTTTACTTCCACTTCATAAACACCGCTTTTTTTAATGTTTCCATCTATCAGAATATTGCGATGATCAATATCAAAACCTTTTTCTTTCAAGGCTTCTTCTATTTCACGACTTGTAACACTGCCAAAAAGTTTGCCTTCTTCTCCAACTTTTTTCTGTATTTTCACCTCACATTCAGCCAGCTTAGCAGCCGTTTCATTTGCCATAAAATTTTCAGAGTCTATCTTCTTTTCTATTATTCTTCTATGAAATTCAAGCTCTTTCACATTTTTTTCGTTTGCAGGGAATCCGAAGCCTCTGGGAATAAGATAGTTTCTGGCATACCCATCTTTAACTCTCACTATTTCACCGGCTTTTCCTAAACTTTCTACATCTTTAGCTAATATTATTTTCATCGTTCTCCCCCTATTTTCCAGTAACAGTAAAAGGTAGAAGAGCTATGGTTCTTGCTCTTTTTATTTCCCGGCTGAGCATTCTCTGATGCTTTGCACATACCCCACTGATCCTTCTCGGGATGATCTTTCCTCTTTCTGTTATATGATTCATAAGTACTTCCGGCTTCTTATAGTCTATTGTCTGATCTTTGTTAATACAAAAACGACAAACTTTTCTTCTCCTGTATATCATAGTTTCCTCCTTTGATTATAATTCGACATCCTCTTCATCTTCTTTGTCATCTTCAACACGAAGAGTTTTTTGAAGTTCTTCATTGTATTTTCTTACATCATCAACTGCAGGCTTATCAGCCTCAACAGAAGTTTCTTTCTTTTCATCATCAGCTTCAACAACCTGCTTTTTTTCATGTTTTTCAAACAGAGAGGCAATCCCTTTTGCGTTTTCCATCAACTCATTAATGTCTTCTTTTTTATCAACTCTGATAGACATGAACTTCAGAACATTTTCCCATATGTTGAAGTTCCTTTCAAGCTCTGCGATAAGATTACCATCAGCGATCAAATCAAAAAAAAGATAGTTCCCTTTAAGATTTTTCTTGATCTCGTAGGCAAGTTTTCTTTCTCCCCACGACTGAAGTTCGACAACCTTTCCATTAAAATCATTAACAATCCCATCAACCCGTTCTGCAAACTGCTTTGTTGCATCAGAGTCGCCCTCCGGTTTGATAATGACTGTCATTTCATAATGTCTTTTTTCCATAAAGTCCTCCTTACGGCTTTAAAGTCCAATCAATTAATTATTGAACAAGGAGATATCCAGTGTTCAAAAAACAATAACTTGGGAATTATAGTTACAGTTTTCTTTCTTGCAACTTTTTATTTCCTAAATTGTTACAAATTTATCTACAGACTTGCGGAATAATATTTTTTCAGTATGTGTTAAAGGAATGTGTTCTTTTATTATTAACATTGTAGGGTCGAAACTTGTCTTTTTATTGAGTTGTACTCTATATCTGAAAAAAGGAGGTGTCCTTGTCTTCAAAAAATGATTTATCCACTGTAAAAGTTTATCAGTTTACTTTAAGAGCGGTCCTTACCGGTATGACTCTTGGCGGAGTTCTATCACTGTGCAACATCTATTCCGGACTTAAAATAGGCTGGGGATTTAATATGTCCGTTACTGCGGCTCTTATCAGCTACGCTTTCTGGCAAAGTTCCAACAAACTTTTTAAAACTCGAGAATGGGGCTTACTTGAAAACAACATAAACCAGACAATTGCATCAAGTGCCGCCGCTATCTCTTCTGCCGGACTTGTTTCTGCAGTTCCTGCCCTTACTATGATCACCGGACACACTTTATCATGGTTCTGGCTAAGCATGTGGGTTTTTTCTGTCGCTATGGTAGGTGTTACTGTAGCTATAGGACTAAGAAGGCAGATGCTTATTGTTGACAAGCTGAAATTCCCCGGTGGAGTTGCCGCAGCTACAACAATAAAAGAGATGTACGCCAAAGGCAGTGAAGCAATTGCAAGAATCAAAGTTCTTCTTTCCGCTGCAATTTTTTCTTCAATTTTAAGAATAACAAGAACTGTGACAGATCTGCCGATGCTCGGTGTTCCGGGATCCATTGCTTCCAGGCCTGACGGGGCATTGGTCTCTCAGGGAATTGCAGGAATAACTCTTAAAAACATGACTTTTGCTTTTGAGCCTTCAATGATGATGGTGGGTGTTGGTGCTCTGATCGGATGGAGGGCATGTGTTTCCCTTCTTGCGGGAGCTATTGTTGCATGGGGAATAATTGCTCCCCGGGTTCTTGAACTCGGATGGGCTTCTCCCGGAGTCAATGCTGCTGACGCATCATGGTACACCACTGTTCTGGAGTGGCTTCTGTGGCCCGGTGTTGCAATGATGGTTACCAGCTCTCTCACCTCTTTTGCTTTTTCATGGAGATCTATACTTACTGCAATAACAGGAAAAGATTTTACAAAAAAAAGAAAAGAAAAAGTTGAAGAAACTCAAAAAAACAATGAAACTTATGGACAGGAAGACGATGTTGTTCCAAAAAAGGTTTTTAAAATAGCTATAGCTGGTGTATTGATCTTGTCTGTTGTCCTTCAGGTTTCTCTTTTTGGTATTGCCGCCTGGGCAGCCACTTTCGGTGTATTTTTAACATTTATTCTCGCAGTTGTTGCTGGAAGAGTTTCGGGGGAAACAGGTGTAACCCCTGTTGGAGCAATGGGAAAAGTAACACAGTTGGTATTTGGTGCTATTGATCCAAGCCCGGCAGCCAACCTTATGTCTGCCAATGTTACAGGAGGAGCGGCAAGTCAGTGTGCGGATCTTCTCCACGACCTCAAATGTGGTCAAATTCTTGGAGCATCTCCAAGGTTGCAGTGTTATGCTCAATACTTTGGAACAATTGCCGGTGCTTTGGTTGGTTCGGCAGCTTATCTGGTTCTGGTGCCCGATCCAAAAAACATGCTTCTTACTGACGAATGGCCTGCCCCTGCTGTTGCCACCTGGAGAGCTGTGGCTGAAGTTTTCATGATAGGGTTTGACGCAATGCCGCAGGGAGCAGTAACTGCAATGATCATTGCAGGAATCATAGGAATTATCCTTGCTGCTCTTGTGAAGATCATACCTGCCAAATATGTTTATCTTGTTCCAAGCCCTGCAAGTATCGGACTTGCGTTTGTCATTCCCGCCTATAATTCAATGTCAATGTTCCTCGGTGGTTTTATCGGTCTTATTCTTACAAAATACTGTAAAACATGGGCTGAAAAATTCCTTGTTGTTGCGGCAGCAGGTCTTATTGCCGGAGAAAGTTTAACAGGCGTTGCCCAGGCAATGATCACAATGATCTTTCCAGCAGCCGCTCCTTAAAATATAGATCACTGAACCGGATAGATTACGGCAGTAACCTGATCAGAGCTGTTATTTACCCATTCAACTATAGCATCTCCGTCATTTTGGCTTATAAACACTGCAGGGATAGACTGTTGAGCACCACTCATACCTACTAAAGCAGTACCTCCCTGATTGTTGTAAACTATAACTGCTATCGCCCCTGCTTCAACGGCGTTTTCTACTTTAGAGGAAAATTGACAACTACCTCTCCTTATCAAAGCAATTGCTCCTTCAAAAGAGTTTTCAGGAAAAGCACTGCAACCTTCTGGGCTGGAAGCTATATCTCCGGCCCAGATTAAAGAAGCATCGAGCTCCAGATCAAAAGGAGCTCCTATCTCACCTTCCATGTAGTAAAGACCCTGAAGTTCATCAGGTACAATACCAGGACCCGTAATATCAATAGTACCCAAACCCCACACATCAGGATTTGTATCCGGATCTGTAACAAGATATAAGCGGGATACAGCAGGGTTGTAACCGGACCCGATCTCACGACCTCTCAAGTTTACCTCAACAGAGCCCCCATCAAGTTGAAATGCCGCAGGGCCAGTGATAGCATCAGGATCGCATGTCTCTGTATCCGGAGCCGAAGATACAAAATCCCAGGACCATCGTCCATCCGTACCGTCACATCCATTAAAATTCCATATTACTTCTTCGTGAGAGGCGACACTGAGGTAAAATGAATTTACCGGCTCATTTGACCATACACGTCCAACAACATACCATGTTCCATTGCAAGGAATAGAAACCTCCGGCCAGACTGCCAATCCACTATCAGCTTCAGTAGTACGACAGAAAGTTCCTTCTCCCTGAGTACTCTGTGCTGTTTCCATAGGAGGAATTATATCCGCATTTTCCACAAGCAACTCCACCCTCTCATTACCAAGACAATTATCATACACCGGAGGGTCATCATCCGGCTCAACAACAGGATCTGTATCATCATGAACATCCAAGTCCGGATCCGGATCATCATCAATATAAATGTCAGAATCAACATAGACATCTGTATCTTCCAGATGGATATCCTCGTCAATATCCATATCCTGATCTCTGTCTACTGTATCAATATCCTCTACTTCTTCATCAAATATTTCTTTATCAAGTGTTTCTTCATCCGGTGATTCGAGCTGAGAAGAAAAAACTTTTACCTTTGTCTCACATCCAGCGAACAGGAAAACAAAGATTAAAAAAGCAAGTATAATTTTTTTCATAAAATTCTCCATCCGTTTTCCATTGATAAAATACAACTTACTTTGTATAGATTAATAAAAAAACTGAAAAGTTTCAAGTAAAAACAATGTTTCTGTCACATCACCTGTTGCGTTTCCTATATGCCGGAAAGGGAAAATCCATTGTACTTTGAAATAACGGGTATGTTATTTCAGACCCGATGTATCTGTCTTCCCATCCCATTGAAATAGGATATATCCCTGCCCAGCTTAACCAAACTGCTGCTTCCATATCTTCTATTAAAATAGTGTCGATCGTATCCTGAGGAGTGTGATAATACTCCCGCATTCCAAGAGTTGAAAGTAGTACCGCAGGAACACCACTATAGTAAAAACAGACATGGTCTGAAGCATCCAGCGGACTTGAGGGAACAACCTCAAAACCGAGCTCTATTTCTTCTGCATATCCCGACATAACATCTGCCAGCCATGCATTGTCAGAAAGAGTCGCACCATGCATTGCAAGCCCATATCCCACTCCTGCCCCAACCATGTCAATACTGTAGGCTGCAATAGTTTTTGATATGGGGAACAATGGATTTTCAACATAGTAGCAAGAGCCTATAAGTCCAAGTTCTTCGGCATTCCATGCTGCAAAAACTATCGTTCTGGCGGGTTCATGTTCACCAAGAACAAAAGCTCTGGCAAGTTCCATCATTACTGCAGTTCCGGATGCATTATCATCTGCACCGTTGTAGATTTCCCCTGTGACAGAATTCGTACCAAGATGATCTATGTGGGCACCTATTACTATGATTTCATCGGCAAGTTCCGGATCTGTGCCTGGAAGAACTCCTATAACATTGGGAGAAACAATATTTTCCACCCGGGCTTCAACACTGATAGTCGCATTCACAGATGTAGCAACACTTTGGGGAGTTAATGTATCATCTATTGATTCAGACCATTGCTTAATATCCGGAATTACCTTTTCCATTTTTTCGGTACTGATAAATACAGCCGGCAAATCGTCTGTGTAGTATTCCTCTCCCAAAGTCATCCCTGCAGGAGCGGCTCCAGACTCATGATAACTGTTTATGACAATAACCCCTGCCGCTCCATTTAAAGCCGCATTTTTCGCTTTATATCCAAAATTCCAAAGACAGGGGGTTCCGACACAAGCATCGTTAGCGGGGCAATTGTTGTGAATAGAAACCAAACCTTTGGGTCCACGCCTGATAACAAGTGCAATTTTTCCATCTAAGTCAATATCGGCAAAATCGTCATATCCTTCTGCGGGCAAAATACAGTCAGGATATTCGTCAGGATCAAAAGGAGGAACTGTCATTCCGTGACCGGCAAAAACTATTTCTGCATTAACATTTCCACTTCCTGAGTATTGAAAGATCCGGAAATCTGAATTTGGATCAAGGATATCTCCTTCCAGAGCAACTTGGGGCTCTCCTTCAACATTCCACATATCAAAATCAAAAACTTGTAAAAAAGTATCATCATCTGCTACCGGAAGAAGATCCAGCTCTTCAAACAACTTGCGAACATACTCAACGGCTTCGTCATTTCCGGCAGTACCAGGCAACCTTCCGGCACGGTCATCATGAGCAAGCCAGGCAACATCATCATAAACCCGCTGAATATCAAACTTGAACTTTTCGGTCTGTTCATCATCGGTGTCATCAAACTCTTCATCCGCTTCTTCTTCAATTTCTTCATCAGGTATTTCAACAATACTTTCATCTTTTGTCTCATCTGCATCGCTCTTATCTTCCGTACTTTCACTGCATCCAAAACAGAAAAAAAGCAGGAACAATAAAAAGAAAACTGTCTTTCTCATTAATATCTCCTTGAGCTAATTTGGGTTTCAACTATTGATATATCACAAAAGATGTATATGACGGTCTATCATCATATACCCTAAGCCCGGCTCTTCCATCCATTGAGTCCCACACCTGTGTTCCGGCAATATCAATGCTGTCATCGCCTCCAGCCTCGTCATTATAAGTGCACCTCACCATACTCCCATCGTAGTATACTCTAATCCTTCGCCACTGATTGTTTCCGGCAGGTGCTGAAATGCTTTTGTCAGATATAAGTCCTACGGAAGTTCCTCCGGCAAAACGCCATATGCCAAGCCTGCTGTTATTTCTTTCAAGTAGACAAGTATACCAGTGAGTTGAAGTTCCCACTCGCCTTGCCGCAAAAACCACCCCTGCATAACTGGCACTGTCTGTTGAAAAACTAGTGTAGAATGTAGCCTCAACAGAGTATGATCCATCAGGCAATTCTGATCCGGTATAATAGTAATTGGCCCTAGTGCGGGTATCGGGTACGACAACTTCTCCATCACCATAATCCCATCTTCCTGCAGATGCACTCCAAAGATCTTCATTGTCATAGAAAGGATCGAAAACTGCGATCTCTGTCAACAGATTATAATCCCACGGAGCTTCACAGGCATCTCCCAGTTCATCTCCTGTTGTATTTTCCTGTCCAGGATTATAGATAGACGGGCAGTTATCACAGTTATCGTCTATACCGTCATCGTCTTCATCAAGACCGTTTCCAACACATCCAGAGTCCCCTGTGTTTCCAGTGTTTCCAGTATCACCTGTATCACCAGTATCACCAGTGTTTCCAGTGTCACCAGTGTCACCAGTGTTTCCAGTGTCTCCTGTGTTTCCAGTGTCTCCTGTGTTTCCAGTGTCTCCAGTGTTTCCAGTGTTTCCAGTGTTTCCAGTGTTTCCAGTGTTTCCAGTGTCTCCTGTGTTTCCAGTGTCTCCTGTGTTTCCAGTGTTTCCAGTGTTTCCAGTGTTTCCAGTATCACCAGAGTTTCCAGTATCTCCTGTGTTTCCCGTGTCTGAATCATCAGTCTCCTGATCAGGTCTTTCTCCTCCACTGCCACCGGTATCATCAACAGGCCTAATTTTAGCATCACCATCACACCCAATAAAAATGAGAACGGAAATTAATAAAAAAACTGTTTTTTTCATAGAAAGTCTCCTATTAGATATACTAAAAAACAACAAACTAAATTAACACCAAGTTTAAGGTTAATCATAAATTATTTTTTTTCAAGAGCTAATTAAGTTCGATGTATAAACGGGTGGGGATTTTAAAACAGACACATCTTAGACCACACAGAATTGATTTTATTGACACTTTAACACAGGAACTCTTTTTGCTGTTTCTTTTTTGTATAATGTTTACGGAGGTAGCAGATGAAAAGTTTCTTATTGATCTTAGGGTTTATTATTGTAGTTTTTTTCTCAGGATGTTCTGAAGGCTCAACAACTACAGACAATGATTTAATTCCTGACAAAGATGAAGTCGGAGATGAAATTGAGGTTGACGATCAGGAGATCGACGACAATGATGTTGATGAAGTCCCTGATGATCCAGGAAACAGCACTTCAGACATTATCAACAACGGGCTTGATGAATCTTTTCTTGAACCGTCAAGAGGTTTTGTTTTTAAGATGGTATCACCCTTTCTTCCTGAAACTCCTTCAAGTTACGAACTGAAGGATGAAGAGAAGCCGTTTGTTCTCAAGGGTGAGCTTACAGACAAATCGGGAAACAAATATGTTTTTTCCAATATTGACAATGCCTT
>SLOD01000008.1 GCA_007132725.1 Candidatus Sumerlaeota bacterium | reverse complement strand
TATCTCAAGTGATCGACTTTGGAAACATCAAATCCCATGATCTGTTTTTCAAGATTGAATATGTAGGCAATGAGTGCAACTCTTGTCCACATTCCGTTTCTTCCCTGTCTCCAGTATTTTGCACGGGGATCACTGTCAATTTCTGTTGCTATTTCATCGCGGCGGGGGAAGGGATGAAGTATTGCAGCTCCCGGTTTCATGTATTTAAGGTCTTCTCCGGTAAGTTTGAATTTTGAAATGTCTATTGTTGAACTTTCACCTGCAACAAGGTCATGCTCATCCTGGATACGGGTCATATATATTGCATCGGCTCTGTCAAGTCCGCTTCTTACAGATTCAGTAATTACTTCGTATTTTACACTTTTTCTGTCAAGTGATTCAAGTATGTCGTCAAGTATTTGAAATTCTTTAGGAGCACAGAAAATAAGCTTAACATCATTAAATTTTTCAAGGAGATATGCAAGTGAACGGGCTGTACGGCCTCTTCTTAGATCTCCGCAGAACATAACTGTTTTCCCATCAAGTCCACCCTGATTGGAAAAACTTCTCATGAGAGTATAAATATCAAGAAGCGCCTGTGTCGGATGCTGGTCTGCCCCTGAACCGCCATTGACTATAGGAACAGGTCTGTTCGAATATGTATTGAGTATCCATGCAGCTTTTTCTGCGGCATCTTTATTTTTTGATCTCATAATAACAAGGTCAGTATACGAAGAAAAAGTTCTTATACTGTCAAAATAACTTTCTCCTTTTACTTCTGAAGAAACAGAAGTATCTCTTATCTCTGAAGTTCTCAAACCGAGAATATGACAGGCATTCAGAAATGAAAGAAAAGTTCTTGAAGAAGGTTGTTCAAAATAGAGCATTGCTCTTTTATGACTTAAAAGAGACGCAAGAAAATCAAGACCTTCTTTGAGCTTACCCATTCTTCTAAGCTGATTTGTAAGGTTGTATATATCTTCAAGAAACTCCCTTGAAAGCTGTTGAGAAATGATCATGTCAAACAGCCTTCCATCCATCTCGAACATCTCGATTTTCTTTTCTGTTGACTCGTTTTTAAATGCTTCAAATTGTTGGTCTAAATAGGTTTTCATACGCTCCCCCTGGTTATAAGTCTTTGAAAGTACTGTTGTTTGTTTGTGCGACACTCCGTTAAACGAAAGTGCAGTGACAAACTCGCAATATTGTCTCTCAAAAATAAACGGTTTTGATTTTGTGTCAATTAAAAATGAGAAATTTTGTGAAATTTATTTGTCGAGAGTTTTTGAAGCTCTTTCTAAAATTGCTTCATAAAAAGCTGTTATAGAAAAGGGTTTTTCTACCTCAAGCTGAGGATAATTTTGTTTCGATATAATCTAATTTTGATTTTCAGAGATAATTCTGGTAGATTTAAATCTGATTTTTTTCATTAGGATGCTGAAAATGAAATTCTGCACTTTTGTGTCCATTAATAGTTTTATGTTGCTGACATTTCTGTTTTCTTTTAGTTTGGCAGCAGATGAGGAAACAATAGTTGTTTGGAGGATTGAAGCTCAGACAGGTGTTTCCGATAAAGAGGCGGATGCCATAAGCGGTATTGTAACTGCCGAAGTGGGACGGGTTTCAGGAAAAAAAAACCGTCAGTGAGAATGAAATGAGAGCCCTTCTAGTTGGAGAAGAAATAAAAATGTCATGCGGAGCAGAAGATTCTGTCTGTATAGCTGAAATAGGTGCAGCTCTTGGGGCTCCGGAATCTGTTACAGGTACGATTTCGAAGATGGGGGACTACTGGATGCTGACTCTTCAGAGACTCAATGTCAGAAGAGTCGAAGTAATTTCCCGCTATGAAGACAGAATATCCGGAGGTGTGAACACATTGATAGAGACAGTTCCTGTTGCGGTAAGGTCTCTTTTTCCTGAAAATGTTGTAGAAGTTCATGAACCTGCTGTTACTGAAAGACAAGAAAAAAGGGTTAAGTCTGCAAAAGATAGAAAAAAACTTTCAATGCTTGGACATACAGGAATAGGTTTTATGGTAGTCGGGGCTGCTATGACAGGTTTTGGAGGTATATCCCACTGGAAAATGGGGGTGGAAAAATCAAAATACCGGAAAGGGGAAACAGCCGGGGATCTCTCAAAATACAATTCATGGAAAGCATCGGCGATAGTTTCTTATTCAATTGGTGGTGCCGCTATGGTTGCCGGACTTGTACTTCTAGTCGTTGATCTGACGAAGGATCCTCCTGTAAAAGTGACAGCTCTTCCTGTTCCGGGAGGTGCATATTTTGAACTGGGTTGGAGCTGGTAAATGAAAAAAATTATATTGATCGCTTCTTTTGTCCTGATTTTCGGGTGCGATGCTTTCAAGATCGAAAAAATGGGTGGGGAAGGACAATCCTGTTTTGAAAACCAGCAATGTGTAGAGCCTTACATCTGTATAGAGGGCATCTGTGAAAAAGACGGAGTGGATGATGATATCGGTACCGATGATAAGTATGAAAAGGGTGATGATATAAGCGGGGAAGAAGAAGATGATGATGATGATACTGGAGAGTCTCCTGATAAAGATTTAATAATTGATACTCCGGAATGTAATAAAGGGGAGATTTGCTGGAAGATCGTTCCGACGCAACAAACAAGGTGTTTCAGCGAAACAGGAAGCGTTACCTGTCAAAAACCGGGTGAAAATCTATATGGGCAGGATGGAGTTTATGCCCCATCTGCAGGTAGAGGGTTTCAAAATATCTACATAGGGGACAAAAACTTTGTATGGGATCCTCTTACCGAAATTTTATGGTACAAAACTTCAAGTGAAAATGAGCTGTCATATTCTGAAGCTGAATCATTCTGTGAAGTTCTCAATGACAGGAACGAAGGGGAAAAAGATAATTGGAGACTTCCTTCTTTTCATGAACTTGTTTCTATTGTTCATTTTGATGTCGCTTTAAACGAACCAATGGTGGACGGGTTTTATTTTCCTTTCATTAAAGCTGAAAAATACTGGACGGGAACATCTCTTGGGCAGGGGAAAAACCGTCACTATGTTGATTTCTCAGGGAGAGATCAGTTCTATGTCAGCGACAGCGAGGTAAGATCGCACTATACCGTATGTGTCAGTTCAGACCATGAATATGACAACGACAGGAGGCTCGATCGTTGGAAAGAGACAAATATTGATACTGACACAGTAGTTAAAGACCTTTTAACGGGTTTTGTATGGCTTAAAACACCGAATTACACCAGTTTTCTATGGGAAGAGGCTCTGCATTACTGTGAGAATCTGGTCTATGCCGGTTTCAATGACTGGCGTCTTCCCAATGTCAATGAACTGCAATCTCTTGCGACCTATGGTAAAAACTATGAGCATCAAACCACTTTCCCCGGGATGGGAACACCCTTCCTTTGGTCTTCCACAACAAATGCGAACGATATAAAAAATGCGTGGGTGGTTGAGTTGAAGTACGGTATATTAAAACCTGAACTTTCTAAAGATAAAAATCAAAATTTAATATACACCACATGTATAAGAGACGATCAGGTATTATAAAGATTATTTCAGTTCTGAAAATGGGCGACAATTGAAGATAATAGGTGACGAAGCACAAGGTTGCGGCTTTATAGCCGACATTGATGCAAAAAAAGAGATCAGAAAGATTAAAGAGTTTCTTTTAAAGCAGTACAATGTTAAAAATATTTATACTTTAAAGCAGATACACAGCGACATCATACTTCTTGACAGTTCAGGAACAGGGGACGGTATCATAATAACTGAGGCGGGAAATGCGGGAATAGTCTGTACTGCCGATTGTTTTCCGGTTGTTCTTGTTGATAAAAAGAAGCAGGTCTCAGGAATTTTTCACAGCGGTTGGAAAAGTACGGAGCTGGATATCGTAGGTAAAGGAGTGATAAAAATGAAAAAGCTTGGATGCAGAGATATCTGTGCATCAGTTTTTCCTGCTATAGGAGCATGTTGTTTTGAAATAGGGGAAGAAATTGTAGAGAGGTTTGATCGTGCAAAGATTCCCGTTCATGAAAAAGAGGGAAAGATTTTTGCCGATCTGAAAACTGCAATAGTTAACAGTCTGAAAAGAAAAAATGTTGAAATGATCAAGGATTTTTATCAATGTACATATTGTGATGATACACTTTTTTCATATAGAAGAGATAAAACCGCTAAAAGGCATGCTTCTTTTATAGTAAATATTTCGTAAAAACAGAAGCAGGGAGCTACTAACTAATGACAAATCGTCTTTTTAGTGAACCCGAAAAAGACGGGAGCTTCAAAGATAAGAGTGATGATCTGCTTGTATCAATGGCCGTTGAAGGCAACAGACATGCATGGAAAGAGATCGTCAGGAGATATTACAGGTCTGTTTCGGTGACAGTGTCGAAACTTACCGGGGGCAGAGATTTGGAAGATGTAGTTCAGGAGGTTTTTATTCAATTGTTTAAAGCACTTCCTTCTTTTCGTAGAGAATCTTTATTTTCTACTTTTCTATACCGGTTGACAGTTAACACTGCTTGCAGGGAAGTTCGTAAAATGACAAAACTTTCGTCTATGATAGCTGTAGGGAAAGAAGCTATTGAAAGGATGCTTGACAAAACTTCGCTTCCTGACAATGCCTATGATGATCTTGAGAAAGAGGATATGGAAAAACTTGTAAGGAAAGCTATGTTGAAACTCCCACCTGAGCTGAGACTTTTGCTTACTCTTTTCGAAGTTGAAGGGATGACCCTCAGAGAAATCTCTGAAGTTACGAAGTCTCCTGTATCGACAGTTGCTTCAAGGATAAACAAAGCAAAAGTTCTTCTTTTGGGAAAAATAAGGGAGGAACTGTGAAACATCTTTCATATAAAAGGATAGTTGAGTTATCAGAAAATATAACTTCGGCAACAAAAGAGGAAAATAACCACCTGGGACACTGTTCGTTGTGTTCTAAACAGATCAGTATTCTGACCGGTCTTGGCAGAAATTTGGAAGAAACTCCCAAGATAGAGCCTCTTGTTAGCTCTGTTGACATAGATGAGTTGGCAGACACAATCTTTGACAAACATTATTGTCCCGGAAAAAGGGCAAAACTGCTTCCCGGATACCTTGTTCCGTCTTTTGTTTCCGCCTTTGCCGCAGTGTTGCTTACGCTCCTGATCTTTGGAAGGTTTGATCTCAATGATCGTTATATCGAGAGCAGTGAAGCCCGTGCCACTGACAAAAAACTACTCACCGAAGAGATCACAGTAAATACCGTTAAAAATCTTTCATCAGGAACCGTTTTAACAAGTGACAGATATTTTCTTGAAGCTTTAAGTGATGCTGTCGTTATTGAAGAAAGTAAAAATTATTTTACTGTTAAAAAAGGGAAAGTGTTTTTTGATATAAGAAGTGGCGGAGATTTTTTTGTTAATTTGAACAACATTGCTCTTGTCAAAGTTCTTGGAACCTCGTTTACTGTAGCTGTTGAACAAACTGTTGTTTCAGTCAGGGTGACAGAAGGCTCTGTTGAGATCATGGATAAGGAAGGGGGACATGTGCAGCGCATTGTAAAAGGTGAAACAAGGAGTGTCTCTGCCCGGAAAATTCCTCAAAAAGTGGCAAATATGAATACAAAAAAAAGTGCAGGTGCGGAAAGAGGAGTTGTAAAACGAGAGAAAGCAAATCTTTCTCTTTCTCCCGAAATGGAAAAACTTTTTCAGTATGAAAGAAAGGATATAAAAGACGTTGTAAATAAAATGGAGCCTTCTGCAGACAAAAAGTTTTCTTTTAAGAAAGATGCTGCTCTTATTGAAGCTGAAATAAGGGACCTTGAGTTTTCTCTCCGGTTTTCAAGTGCACCAGTAGGACAATTACAACAGTTATTTATTTTGTTGTCTGAGAGAAGACACTATGGATCTATCATTCATTACTGGAGAGTTTACTCAAAAGAAATAAACTCTGATGGAAACCCGTTTCTTCATGAAATGCACAGATATGCCTGTGAAGCATCAATAAATCTCTATCTTTATGATAATGGGATATGCAGGAAGTACAGAAATATTTATCCACAAGGTCCTGATCCTGACGGGATGAATGACCATCTCAATATGGCCTGGTAGCCCAAAATTGATATTTAATTATCTATGGATATAATTCCCTGTCATGGTAAATTTCAGGAGAGGTGAATTCATGATCCCGGAAATAAGGAAAATGATGATGAAAGCCAGGTTTGAAAAAGATTCCTTTAAAAGCAATCTTCTTTCAACATTGATCGCTGAAGCTGTTATGGTCGGCAAAAATGACGGTAACAGAGAAACTACGGAAGCCGAAGTTACAGCTGTTGTAAAAAAGTTTCTAAAAGGGGTGAATGAAAATATAAAGCTGCTTGAAGAACTGGGGAAAGATAAAACAGGAGCGATCAGAGAAAAAGAAATACTGGAGTCTCTTCTTCCTGCACAGTTAAGCGAAGAAGAATTACAGGAGATAGTGAGCGATATCGTTAATGATCTTCCTGAAAGGTCTCCTAAAATGATGGGGAAGGTAATGTCTCAACTTAAAAAAGATCATGATGGCAGGTATGATGCAAAAAAAGCAAGCGAAATAGTTAAAAAGTATCTTTTGAACGACTGAATAAGGACAACAACATGGTACAGGAACTAAAAAAGATTTCATTTACACAAAACAGGCTGCAGTTTGGGAAACAGCCGATCTACCATTTCCACATTAATGCAAACTCAAGAAAGAAATATGCTTTTAAAAAAGATATTTTTTCTGTTTCCGGGAATGTTGTTTTTTCAGATTTTTCTGCAGCAAAAGATTTTTCTCAAAAAATAAACACATATAACAAAATAAACGGTATCCCCAAGTATGTGAAAGCGTCAGAGCTTTATGCAATGGCTTTTATTGACGAGATATATCACCTTGTTTTCCGGTTATACAGTAAAAATATGGAGCAGGGATTTGTTAACAGGCTTTATGAAAACACATTGAAAACGGTTGGCAAAGAAAAAGTTAAAGACAGTATTAAGTTGTTTACCTGTTGTTTTATGCCGCCCTCTGTTGAAGAAAACAGTGAGTCTCCGGAGGATTATCTTAGTAGAAGTTTTGACAGTGTGACAGGTGAGATCGTTGAATTTGAAGAACTCATTCTTTTGAAGCTTGCCAATGAAAACCCAGCCTTCTATCAATTTAGGGAGTTGTTCGATGATACTGATATTGCCCGGCGGTCTTCTTATAACGAGATATTTGACTCTGTTGAGAATGTGATGGAAGAGACCACTGAAGTAGTTGCCGGTGGAAAGAAAATCTCTTTGATAGAACTGCTTAGAGCCCCTATGAGAGCACATCCTCATTCTATTTTGGAACAACTTAAATACATCTATGATATGTTGGGGGATGAGATACTTAAAGAATTGTCTTATAAGCTTCTCACAGTGACAGACATGATAAAAGAAGAAGAGAGAGACAATGGTCTTCCGGGTGGATCTTTCAGCGAGGTTATAACGGCAGAGTCCCTCTCCTTTCCATGGGGTGATAAAGAAGAGGAAGAAACAGAGAATTTTTCAACAGACTCATCGTGGATGCCCAGAGTGGTAATGGTCGCAAAAAATGTTTTTGTCTGGCTTGACCAGCTTTCTAAACTTTATGCAAAAGATATAAAAACTCTTGACCAGGTACCTGATGATGAACTTAAAACAATGTCCGACAGAGGTTTTTCCGCTTTATGGCTTATCGGAATATGGGAAAGAAGCCGTGCTTCAAAAACTATAAAACAACTTATGGGAAATCCGGAAGCTGTGGCTTCGGCTTACTCGATCTATGATTATGTTATTTCCGAAGAGCTTGGTGGAGAAAAAGCCTTTGAAGATCTTAGACAGAGAGCATGGTCATTTGGAATAAGAATAGCAAGCGATATGGTGCCAAACCACATGGCAATTGACTCAAAATGGGTGAATGAACACCCTGAGTGGTTTCTCTCTCTCAATGATCCGCCATTTCCCGGTTACACATATACTGGACACGATCTTTCGTCTCAACAGGGGATAAGTGTTCAAATAGAGGATAGGTACTACAATAAAACTGATGCTGCTGTAACATTTAAAAGGAGAGACCATGGAAGCGGGGAAACAAGATATATCTATCATGGAAATGATGGAACCTGTATGCCTTGGAATGATACGGCTCAACTTAACTATTTGAAAGCGGAAGTCAGGGAAAAGGTAATTGAAACTGTAATTGATATTGCTAAAAAGTTTCCAATAATCCGGTTTGATGCAGCAATGACACTTGCAAAAAGACATTACCACAGATTGTGGTTCCCTGAACCCGGTTCAGGCGGAGATATCCCTTCAAGAGCTGAACATGGAATGACGAAGGAAGAGTTCAACCGGCATTTCCCAAAAGAATTCTGGAGGGAGGTGGTTGACAGAGTTGCACAGGAAGCTCCGGAGACACTCCTTTTGGCAGAAGCTTTCTGGCTTATGGAAGGTTATTTTGTAAGAACACTGGGGATGCACAGAGTCTATAACTCTGCTTTTATGAATTTTCTTAAAAATGAAGAAAATTCCAAATATAGAGAATCAATAAAAAATGTTCTTGAGTTTGACCCTCATATTCTTGAAAGACATGTGAATTTTCTTAATAACCCCGATGAAGAAACAGCGGTAAAACAGTTTGGAAAAGGAGATAAATATTTCGGATCTGTAATGATGATGGTTACCATGCCTGGGCTTCCTATGTTCGGACACGGTCAAATAGAAGGGTTCTCTGAGAAATACGGGATGGAGTATAGAAAGGCTTATTGGAATGAATCGATTGACTGGGATGTTGTCAGGCGGCACGAAAAAGAAATTTTTCCTCTCATGCATAAAAGAAAACTTTTTGCCCATGTTGATAACTTCAGCTTATTTGATTTCTACAAGTCTGACGGGTCTATTGATGAAAATGTTTTTGCTTTTACTAATGGATATGACAAAAAAAGGGTTCTGATATTTTTTCATAATAGATTCTCTGAAACATCAGGCTGGATACATACATCTTCCTGTTCTCTGGACAAAACAAAAGGTTATGCAACAAGAAAGACGCTTAAAGAAGCTCTCGGCTTAAAAGAGGACAGCTATGTTGTTTTCAGAGATCACATATCAAATGAACAGTTTGTAAGAAGTGTGGATGAAATAGATAAAAAGGGGATGTTTGCTTCTCTTGCCGCATATAAATATCAGGTTTTTACCGATTTCCATGAAGTAAGAGAAAGCGAAATAGAGCCATGGGGTCAACTGTGCGAAAAACTGAATGGAAAAGGGAGCAGGGACTTAAAAAATGATTTGAATGAAATAGTTTACGAATCAATACACGAAACCTTCAGACAGCTTGCTGAACAGGAACTGTTTGAAAGACTTGTGAAAGAAAGATTGTCGGATAAAAAGAAAAGTTCTGCATCCGGATTCTACAAAAAGTTGGCAGACAAGTACCGTCAATTTATTTGCGAACTATGTAAGTTTGAGAAGTGTGAACAGATCAACCATGATATTTACCCACTGTTCATTGACGACCTGATAGCCGTTATAGATCTGCCCCGCTATGCGTTAAATAAGTATGATTCTGATGGAGACAGCTATCTTCACGATAATCTTTCCGGGGATAGATATTATCTTTACATGGTGTTCGGATTTACAATGGTTGCCAGACTTTCAATGATCAACAGAAAGAAAAACGACGGCCCTGCAAGTTCTCGGATATTTCTTAAATACGGGCTTGATAGGATTTTTATTGAACTTATTGAAAGATGCGGACTTTCATCTTTTCATGCTGAACAGATAGTGAGACATATCAGAGCATTTGTTTTTTATCAGAATTGGTGGAAACACTATGAAGATGATACTCTACTTGAAAAGTTGATGAAAGATGTTTTTAGCGATGAAAACATGAGCTCTATACTTCAGATAAATGAATATAATGGGAAAACATGGTTTAACAAGGAGTTTTTTGAGAATTTTACAGCGGGACTGTTTGTTATCTCTGTACTTGAAATACTCAGAAACATAAAAGATGAAAAAGAAAAGAAAGCGGAGTTTAAAAGGAGATATAAGCTTATAAGGACTCTCATTGAGTTGGCGGAGATATCCGGATATGAAAAAGGAACCTTTTTTAAACTGCTTGAAAAAAAGAATTAACCCCGGTTCTCCTTGCTTTTTAGAGTTATTGCTGTATAAAAAAGCTTTGAACCTTTTGATAACAGGGTGTAATTATGGTTTCTGAAGCTTCCATCGCTGAAATGAAAGGAATGTTCCCCAACTGGGACTATGCTATTCCTGCCGATGTTGCCGATATCCTCTATAAACTTCTTCTTTCTATGGACGAGTCCATGTTTAAAGATTTTCTTTTAAATTTTGAGATTGTCGGTTCTGATTGGGGATTTAATTCTTATTCCCCTATGGTCAAAGAGATGTTGAATGCTGTTCTCAGTGAAATAGTGAAATTTGATATTTCAGGTACGGAGAATCTGGTTTCAGTACTTGGAGAACTTAAAAGCGGTAAAATAGACCGCATAGTTATAGTTTCAAATCATTTAAGCTACGGGGATGCCAATATCATTGCCGCCGCTTTTGATGAGTATATAAATGGTGTAGACATGGAAGGAAGCCTCTCTGTCATAGCGGGTCCGAAAGTCTACACTGATCCGTTTAGAAAATTTTCAAGCATGCATTTCAATTCTTTACAGATAGCTCAGTCTCCGTCCGTAGCAACGGCCGAAGCTGTAATTCCTGTCCGTGAAGTTGCAAAAGCCGCTAACAAAGTAGTGGAAGACATAAGAAAATATGTTAAAATACTTCTTGTTTTCCCTGAAGGTTCAAGAAGTCGGGACGGGAAAATGAAACATTTTCTGCCCGGAGTTTTCAGACTCATTGATGCCGGAGGACAGACAAGTGTGTTGCCTGTTTCCATAGTCGGGGGAAATGTCGTTTTACCTATAGGTGACAGTAAGTTACATCGTGCAGATGTTTTTCTGAAAATAGGGAAAGCACAGCTTGTTGAAGATATTAAAAAGATCTATACCCCTTTATCTACAAAAAAGCAGGAGATAATGGACTATCTGGGCAGAATGGTAGCGGAGGTTCATCCAGAAAACATGAGAGGAGTTTATAAATAGATGAGCAGAAAGCTTGAAAATCTTAAAAAAGAATATACTGAAAACTCTTCTCTTGCAGCATTAGTTGAATTTCTTGAACAATGCAGAAAAGAGGAACAGTGGGGGGAAATAGTCGCCACTCTTGATGACTGGAAAGGACAGGAAACAGCAGAAACACATTTTTACTATGGTACAGCTCTTCTTTATTCCGGCAAAAGAGAAGAAGGGGCCGAAAGGCTCCTGAAGGTTATCAATATAAACCCCAATCATTACAATGCCAGGAAAGAGCTGGAAAAGTTTAACATTGAAAGTGGTGAAGAAAAGAGTGCAGCAGAGCTTTCAAAAGAAGCTATTAATAAAATACTGGTCGTTGAGAGTTCGACAGAAAAAAGTGAACACTATAAAAAAGTTAAATTCAGGAACATTTCTCTGATAGCTGTAACAGTGCTTGTACTTACTTTTATGCTTGCGAAGGCTTTTAGAGAAGATGAAGCCAAAAGCTATAATGAAATGCTCAGATATCCGGAAAAAAATTTTCATTCTCTTAATTATGTTGAGTATGCCGGAAGAGTGAGAGACTATAAGGTTAAGCAAATAAGAAAAGAAATAGGGGAGCCTCTCAAAAGAGTAATATTTTATTTAACGGCATATGCTGTTTTAGATTACCATCTTGAAAATGAAAAAGAAGATATGTCCCAGTTTAAACTATTTTCAACAATGATAGATAAAGATGACAAGTCAAAAGCTCTTATAAACTATATTGACGGAGTGGGAAAGCCTTTAGGAAATGAGGTGTATCACAAGCTGGAAAAAGGTTATCCCGATTCTTTATCTGAGATTAAAAAACTGGATATAAAGTTGCCGGATGAGATCAATAGAGCCAACTTAAGGGGAAGTTTTTATAGAGCATTGATGCTTTATAGGAGGTCGGACTACTCCCGTTCACAGAAGATAGTTGACATGATCTTAAACTCTTTCCCCGGTCATGAACTTTCAGAGAAACTGAATGTCATGATAAAAGCGGGGCGTGCAATTGAAGAAGATAAGAAGCTTGAAGATATTTCAAAGGAAAAAGCTCTTCTTGGCAGATATAGAACGGAAAGTGCTGAAAGATATTTTTCCGGGGAAGCATTCTACCTGCTTGGAAAAGCATCCGGCCGGAGAGATATTGAAAGAGAAGGGTTTTATGTTGTATGTCCGGGGAAATATTTTTGTGAAGATGTTGTTCTGGATTTTATGAAAAGCGGAGATACAAGAGAAGCCTCAAGAATGGCTATTTTCATGAGAGAGCATAGAGGTTCAAGGAGAACTTCCAAGAACATAAAGCTGGTGCTGTTTACCAGCTTAGCTGATTCCGACTACAGCAACTGTTATTTTGCTTTCAAAGAGCTTCAGCAGTTTTTTCCCGAAAGTGTTGACGACGAGATTATTTTAGCTGGCGGTAAATGCAGCGAAATGAACGGGTATTATGAGGAAGCTATAAAAGCTTACGAAAAGATAAACGAAAAAACTCCTACACCGGAGATCACCGCTAAAATATTGAAAATGAAATTTGCAATGATAAGAGAAGAACTTTATTTTAACCAACTAAAAAAACTTTCACAGGAACATCCTGAAAATCTGGAAGTACTCTATTCTTTTCTTGAGGCACTTAAAAGAACCGGAGATCTTAGGGAAATGATAGCTGTGTTGGATAAGATATATTTCCTTGAATCACCTGAAAGCCGGATGTCTATCATATCTGAGTATATCAAAAACGGTGCGGTAATGCAGGCTGTTGAGCGTCTTGAAAAGGGAAAGAATAAAAAGGAGTATAGAGCCAAACTCGCTGAAATTTATAACAGATACATGCTGTTTGATAAAGCTGATGCTGTGCTGGCTCCTGGAGAGGACCATCCTGAGATCTGGAAGTTTTTCAGAGAACAGTTCCTTCATATGGAAAAGGAAGAGTATGAACACTCTATCAGAGAAATAGATAAAAAACTTCAGATGCTTGACAGATGTGAACCGGCTCTTCTCTATTTAAAAGCTGAAATGTTCAGAAGACAGGGAGACAGACAGCGGACACTCAGTATGATCGACAATATGATCGAATGCGACCGCTACTATATGCCCGGTCTTATTTTTGCAGCTGAAATAACATTTTATCAGGGAGATACTGCAAGAGCCGTTGAAGGGATATCCTACATTCTTGACAATGAGCGGTTCTTTTCCCCCGGAAGCCTGTATTACCGCAACTATCTTGTACTCCTTAATGCCGAGATTATGGTAACAATGGGCAGAGATTCAGGTTTGGAGAACTATTTAAGAAGAAATCTGTTAAAATCAATGCCTCTTGGTGAAAAAGAAATGGAAAAGGTCAACGATATTGCTTCTAAACTTAAACTGCCAAGGCAGAAAGGATTTTTGGATTATTTGAGAAGAAACTTCAGGATATTAAGATCAGAAAACTGAAATAGAGTCTGTTCGGAGGCATTATGCACTACAAACCGTCTGAAATTGAGCCGAAATGGCAAAAAAAATGGAATGAAGAAAAAACATTTTCTTACAATGGAAAAAACAGTGGAAAGAAAAAATACTATATTCTTGAAATGTTCCCTTATCCTTCGGGCAAACTGCATATGGGACATGTGAGAAACTACTCTATAGGAGATGTTGTTGCACGATATCATTTCAGGAAAGGTTTTGATGTTCTTCATCCAATGGGTTGGGATGCTTTCGGGTTGCCTGCAGAAAATGCCGCCATTGAAAATAAAATACCTCCTGCCAGGTGGACTTACTCAAATATAGAGGCAATGAGGGAAAGATTCCGCCAGTTAGGATTCAGCTATGACTGGGACAGGGAGATAGCAACATGTTCTCCGGAATATTACAGGTGGGAACAGCGATTCTTTATAGAAATGTTTAACAAAGATCTTGTTTACAAGAAAAAAAATGAAGTGAACTGGTGTCCTCAATGTAATACGGTTCTTGCAAATGAACAGGTTGAGGATGGTGTTTGCTGGAGACATGGTACTCCTGTTACAAAAAAGAAAATAGAGCAGTGGTATTTTAAAATAACCGAGTATGCCCAAGAGTTGCTTGAAACGCTTAATGATATGCCGGGTTGGCCTGACCATGTAAAAGATATGCAGAGAAACTGGATAGGGAAAAGCACTGGCACCTACATAGACTTCAAATTTGAAGGAAGAGATGAAAATGTCACTGTTTTCACTACCAGACCTGATACTCTGATGGGAGTTACTTTTGCAAGCATGGCTGTTGAGCATCCAATGGCGGCAGAGATAATTGAAAGGTCTCCCCAAAAAGAGGAAATGAATGAATTTGTCGGGGAAGTTAAAAAACTTCATGAAAATATGAGAGATGACGCCTATGAGAAAAAGGGTGTCTTTACGGGAGAGTACCTTATTCACCCTGTCTCTGAGGAAAAAATACCGCTTTATTTTGCTAACTTTGTTCTTGCAGATTACGGAACAGGGGTTGTAATGGCCGTACCTGCACATGACCAGAGAGACTTTGAGTTTGCAACGAAATACGGCCTCCCTGTAAAAGTTGTTATCAGACCTGAGGATGGTGAATTTTTTGAGCCTCTTAAAGAGGCATATACAGAGCCGGGAGTTATGGTTAACAGTGGCAGATTTAACGGACTTCTTTCTGAAAAAGGGAAAGAAGCTGTCAGTAATCATCTTGTTGAAACAGGTTGCGGAAAAACCGGTGTAAATTACAGACTTAGAGACTGGGGAATAAGCCGTCAAAGATTCTGGGGAACTCCTATTCCCATGATAAATTGTGAAAAGTGCGGAACTGTACCTGAAAAGGTCGAAAACCTTCCTGTTAAACTGCCTGAAGATGTTGACTTTTCCGGCTCGACAAGTCCGCTAAAAGATATGCTGGAATTTTATGAGACCGAGTGTCCTGTATGTGGCAATAAAGCGAAAAGAGAAACAGATACAATGGACACCTTTGTTGAAAGCTCGTGGTACCACATGAAATACTGTGACCCTCACTCTGAAAATGAACCTTTTTCAAGATTCGAAGTGGATCATTCGATGCCGGTAGATAAATATATAGGGGGTGTGGAACACGCGGTGATGCACCTTTTATACACAAGGTTTTTTACAAAAGTACTTTGTGATCTCGGTTATGTTTCTTTCAGAGAGCCGGTGAAAGATCTTTTGACACAGGGAATGGTCTGCATGGAGACATATTCGGTTAATGGAGAATATTTGTACCCTGAAGAAGTTGCCTTTGAAAATGGTCTCTACAGGCAGATAGGTACAGGCAGAGAAGTAAAGGTGGGTCGTGTTGAAAAAATGAGCAAGTCAAAAAAAAATGTTGTAGATCCGGTTAAATTGATCGGGAAATACGGAGCTGACACAGCAAGACTTTTTGTTCTTTTTGCCTCTCCTCCCGAAAAAGATCTGGAGTGGTCTGAAGAGGGTGTTGAAGGTTGCAGCCGTTTCCTTAACAGAGTATGGAATATCGTGACAGCTAACATAGATATTATAAAAGGCTCAAAGGAAATAACAGAGCCTCCGGCATCAAAGGGACGCGATCTTTGGGCTAAAACTCATGAAACAATAAAGAAAGTCAGCGACGACATAGAACGATTTCATTTTAATACGGCGATAAGTGCAATAATGGAGCTGGTAAACGCATCTTATAAATTCGAACTTTGTACAGACGAAACAAAAGATGTTCTTGCAGAAGCTTTGAGGTCAGTGATACTTCTTTTAAATCCTTTTGCTCCGCATATCACAGAAGAACTTGCTGAAATGTGCGGAATGCCGGCTGTTGCAAAACAGAAGATGCCGGAGGTCAACAAAAGAGCTTTGGAAAAAAGTGAAATACTGATTGTTGTGCAGGTAAACGGAAAAGTGAGAGACAGACTGATGCTTCCGGCAGACATTTCTACGGAAGATGTTGAAAAAGAGGTGAGGTCAAGGGATTACTCCCGGTTCCTTAAAAGTGGAGAAATAAAAAAACTGATCTATGTCCCGGGAAAACTGGTAAATGTGGTTGGGTAAAATATGAAGTCTTATCCCCCCTCAATAAAAAATTTCATCAATTTTGAAAACAGTGGGGGTATCTTTTTTATCCATACTCAAGAAAGGTTCATCATTAAAGCCATGAAAGAGGAGTTGAGGAACTCTTTTAATAAAGAGAGTGGGACAGAAACGGTTTTTTATGATGCCGATGACTCTAAAAATGCTGTTGCTGAAGCAGTGAATGCCTCCAAAGAACTTGGTTTTTTTTGTACAAGAAAAATAATAGCCCTTGATCTTTCTGACAAAATGAGTGATAAAGACAGGGAACTTCTTGAAAATTATCTTGATAACTTTGAAGTTAACAACCATCTTGTTGTTTTCATTTCAGAAATCGATAAAAGAACAAAATTTTATAAAATGCTCCATAAACTTACTGACATTTATTTCTCAGTTCCTCCTCCATCCCCATCTCAATTAAGAAGTTATATTGAAAACAGGTTTAAGCCTGCTTCTGCTGATGAAAGATTGATCAACTTCTTTTTATTACCTGAAAACAGCGACCTTTTTTACATATTTTCTGAAACTGAAAAACTGAAACTTTATGCCATGAGCAAGGGGAAGAGCCTCATAACATGGGAATTTGCCGAAGAATTGCTCAATGGCTTGAGTGAACAGATAATATTCAGGATCATGGATATGCTTGTTAATGCAAAAAAAGAAAAAGCAATAGACCTTTATCGCGAAACAGTGAACCTGGAAGGGGAATACAAAGTTAATCCACTGCTTATATCGATGTTTTTTAAGCACTTCAAATCTTTAATGAATGGGAGAATTCTGCTTAGAGAGAAAAAAAAGAGCGAATTTTCGGCATACCTTAGCAGAAATCGTATGTTCTATTTGAAAAGAGATGCCTCAAGGATTGTTGCGGATACAAAAAATATAACGATAATTAAAGCTTTGAAAGCTCTTGCGGAAATAGAACTTGGAATGAAAGGGGTCTATGATGTTAAAAGGTCTGAAACCTCTATGGAAATAGAAAAGTTTATGGTTAAGTTTTTTTAGGAGATGATATGAGCAGGTCAACTTTGAAGTCAAAGCCTTTTAAAATTTTCTTTTTAGCAGTCATAGTTCTTTGTATTGTTGCCGGACTCTGTTTTAAAGGGTGTCCTTGTTGTATAGACAACAAAACATTTCCTTTCCGTCATGCCGGACTTAACTGGTCTGAAATTTCCACAGAAGAGATGGTTTATTCAGATGCAGTTGAATACTGTTCCGGTATCGGAGGTCGACTTCCTTCAATAAGTGAACTTAGATCCCTTGTCGCAAACTGTCCTGATACTATGACGGGGGGAGCTTGTGGAGTCACTGAAGACTGTCTGGATATTGATTGTTGGAGCAGAGATGTTTGCTGGAGCTGCTCGGCTGTAAGTGATGGAAGGTACTCTGCTTTTGAGGACACTGAGGCTCTCTGGTCATCATCTGTTCTTTCCGGAGAGACAGATATTTCATGGAGTCTTTTTTTCAGTCTTGGACTGGTGAGCTTCAATTATCAAAGCAGCACTTTTTATGTCAGGTGTGTTAAATAGCGCTGTCAAAATCAATCCCAAACTATTTTAATCACTTAATGCTTTCAGGCTGTTTCTTTACAGCATTTTTCTTTACATTCTGTTTTTAGTTTTATACCCTGTTTAAGAAGAACAGAATCACTTGGATGATAAACTTTTTTTAAGAGGTAACTAAAATGAGGAAAATCAAACTTCTCGTGGGGGGGGGGCATTTTATTAATGTTTTTAAGCACTTTGAGTGCTTCGTTCGTTGACGATCTTGTTGTTCTTAATGAGACAGAATGTTATAATACCGGCAACTGTTATTACAGATTCATTTTTGCATCACAGTATTATTATTTTACGCCTGGTATAATGGATTTGTATGACATAGTTATAAATGTTAAAGATCCTGAAAACAATTGGCATAATTACTGGAAAACGGTATCTGACTGTTATTCTGAGGGTGTTTGTGACACCGTTGACGAAGAGTTCATAGACTTCTGGTGGAATCATTCACTGGATGGACAGCAGTACATAGCTGTTGAGATATTCGGCAACGGCGAAAGTGCCTATGACCATCTTTATCATGATGTATTGATTGACAAGTGTTATGATGTTGACTGTGGTGGCGGCACATGTGTTGTCGAAGGTGGAGTTCCTGTATGTGAGTGTGATCCTGGATATGTGTTCAGGAATGGAACCTGTGTAGAAGGATGGTTTGAGGATGAGAATCTTGGTTATTTTATGGTGGACTATTTTATCGGAAAAGGACATAATGTTGAATCTGAAACGGATTTGACGCCTGAGATGTTTGAAGAAGTTAAAACTTTCTCAATAATCGGTCTTGGAGCAACATCTCTTACAGGAATAGAAAATTTAATAAATCTTGAAGTTTTTAATGCCTCTTTGAACAATTTTATAAGCATTGCTCCACTTGCTAATCTTGAAAACCTTATTGCACTTAATTTGTCCCGGAACGACATACAGGATTTGTCTCCTATCAGCGGATTGGGGATAGAGCTTCTTGATATTTCCAATACCAATGTTTTTAACTTTACACCCATTCTTGATCTTGAAGAAATAAAAATACTGGTTGTCGGCAATGAAAAAATGAAAAGTTCAGTAATGACCAGAAAAGAGGGGGTTTCTGTTCCTGATTTTTTTAATATTAACAATTTGGGAGAATGTTATTATACATCATTGGTTCCCGGTTTGGACGGAGGTTTTACTACAATTACGAAACCTACAGACTGTGGTGAAAGCGGAAGTTGTATAAACGGGGAATGTGTTTGTGCTCAGGGGCATCTCCTTCTTAACGGAAACTGTTACAAAGGCAGTCAGTCAGATTGCAAAAGCGGTCAAAGCTACGGCAGTATCACCTCGGCTCACTTATCAGTTGACAAACAAGTTTGTTTTTATGATCCGATGATATATATGTGCAACAAATATGTAGATGATCCGACAAAGGTGCCGCATGTTCAGTTTTTTCATTACTATAATGGAGCGTTTAATTTTGGGAACAGAGAGGATGACAGTCCGTGTTATTATTTAGACAGTAGTTGCAACACATTAAGCCACTGTCTTTTTGAATGTGCTGAAGGATATTTGATTTCAAATGACAAAAAAAAGTGCATTTCTTCAATGGCCTCCAGAGAAATCACTCCTGAGGTTATAAGAAACTTGATACAGCCGCAGCTGTTCAGACAGGATGTTAATCTTGAGCCGTTGCCGGAAGTTCCGTCATTTATTCCAACATACAGCTATAAAAGTGGCGGGGATTACTGGAGCATAGACATTCCTTTTATGGAGCTTCATTACAGAATTGTTGATATAGGTGTTCATTTTAGTGCACCTTATCCTGAAGGAGATTTTTATAAAGTTACTGTTTCAATGCCTCGGGGCAACGAAGAGTATAATGTTATAAACCATGAAGGTTGTTTTAATGAACAAGGTCACTCTGCTCTTTGTGAAGAAGGGGAATATTTTGAACAGAAGTGGCAGATATTTCCATCACCGGGGCAGAATCTTCACGGTTTTATCGAGGTGTTTGAAAGAAAATGTTCGGAGACCTCGATGTATAGTTGGCACGGTACCAGATATGGGGAGAGTGGTTCAGTTGCTCAATTTGAGTTGGGCTATCTCTGTGAAGACAAATCTCTTTGCCCGCCATTCAGAATGATTTTTCCAATAAAAAGTTTTGAAACCAGAGATGAAAAGAAAATAAACTTTACTTACACAAGATCGGAGCTGGCTCCGGATATTGTGACAGAGGCTGAGATAAAGGATCCGACAAATTTGAACGAAAGAAAAATAACAGTCAAAGTTAAACCCGGAAATGATGCTCATGAAAAAAGTTTGTTTTTGGGGAAGTGGAACAGATCCCGGGAAGATGCACCCGATGGAGTGGAAATATATCTTGGAGGGGAAAAAGTTGTTACTTATGAAATAACAGATTCCGAAGGTGTGGGTATGGTTGCGGAAATACATGGATTGAGGAAAGATGTATATAGCGGCAGTGCTTCATCTAACATCATGAAGTCCAAAACACTTGAAGGCAATGAAATAGGTCCCATGATCGAAAATGAGAGAATTTTACAGCCAACATTCAGAACAACCACACATGTTAGCAACGACCGGAGGATAATAAAAGAGGTAACTCTTGACGAATATCCCGAAGATGTGTCCACTATCCCGAGTTGGAGAGACAAGAATTGGAGCTATTATTTTGAAAAATACATTGAAGAGTTTTCTCTTGAAACGAAATTCACTAAAACAACACTTTACAAGAATTCAGGACGAGTTGACTTTGGTATGGGAAGCTTCTGGGTAGAGACTCCTGTAAGAAAAGTTGTAGAAAAATATTCTCCATGGTTGCAGCTTCTTGAAAGGAAAGTATGCGAAACCGATACAAACGGTGATTGTAAAGAACCTGCGGATAAGTACAGTTCAACTGAAAAATTCGGATACAATGTCAATGGAGCCGTCGTTTTTCATAAAGATGTTAATGGCAGGGTGAAAATGTCGCTGTATGAGAATTATACGATTTCTCCCGAGTTATACGTCAGTGTATATACGGATAACCACCCGTCGTTTCCACAGGCTTTTATAAAGAAGTCGGGGAAGATCAAGTGTGTTGCGGACTATTCTTTAAACAGTGATCCATCTGTGCTTGAAGATATCTACATCGGATATGTTACGGGAAGGGACATTGGAAGTTCCGGTTTTGCCGATAACTGGTGTTTGAATGGCAGTAACATAAGAACGACAGAATATTTATGGGATAAAGGGGATATTAACCCGGTCTCCCTTGATGATATTTGGGATATTAAAAGCATAACTTATCCCGATGGAAATTTAAAAGAATTTGAAGTTGATTCCAAAGGAAAAATTCTGCTTGAAACGATAAATGCAGAAGAGGATATAGATTCTGTCTGTTATGAATACAACAGTGATGGAATGCTTAGCAAACAGGGGATATGGGCAGGGAACTCGTGTGATTTTAAGAGGAAGTTTGAATTTATTTCCAACGCCCCGTACCTTATGAGATCTGCTCTTTTCCTTGCAAACGAACAGAATGATCTTGAGAGCAGATATTATTTTGATAAACTCGGCAGAAAAATTGCTGAAGCCAATTCAGCGGAAGTGATCACAAGATACTATTACGACCAGTGGAACCGTGTTGCCAGAACTGATTTCGGGTGTAAAACCAGCCAGTTGCCTGGGAGCAACACCTTGTTTGATCCTATTTTCGGCACTCATCCTCACAGTATAAATATTGATGATTGTGAATATTCAAGATACTATGAATATGATGAAATGGGGAACCTTGTAGAAACAATGTTTTCTGAAAAGTATCATGTAAATGAAGAAGGTGGTTTTTTGAAAATAGACCATTTCTCTGTAAAGCAGGAGACGGGTTACGACTATATCGGCAGACCTGTAAGTAACTGCCAGAATGATCTTCCTCAGGAACAGCTCCGTTGTATTGATACAGTTCACGATGTTTTCGGAAATATAATTGAAAAAATTGAGATGGGCGAAACAAGAAAAATAGAATACGATCATCTTGACAGGCCTCTCAAAGTGACACAGGATGATTTTGTCACGGAGCAATATGAATATTCCATTGACGGGGGTTGTTTCGGTTACGGATACAAGATTATTGAAAACAGATACGGACAGACGGTTAAATCCTGTTTTGATAAGTGGGGCAGGGCTGCAAAGCAGATAGATCCTTTTGATGGATATACGGTTAATCAATATCAGGATTCTTTAAACAGGAATCTTATCACAAATCAGAAAACTTATGACAAAAATAATACTCTTACAGGTGAAACGATATGGGAGTATGATGATCTCGGAAGGAAAACAAAGGAAACCCGGAAACAGTTCGTTCCCGGAGAGTCCGGTTTCGGAAATGCGGATCATGTTACAGAGTGGTTTTATGATAGTCTTGGAAATGTAGAATGGATTTTGAGAGACGATGAAATAGCTGAACAAATAGTTTATGACTCTTTTAACAGAGTTGAAGAAACTCATAGATTTGAGTCAGAAATTATAGGTGAGCACCAAATCTGGAAAGAGATATTGTCTGTAATAAATTCTTACAACTCTTTTGGTCGCCTGGAAAAGAAAGAAACGATCACAGGTGGAAATTTAATAACTGAAGAATACGGTTTTGACAATCTCGGAAGGGTAAATATGGTGTGCAGGACAGGTTATTATGCTGAGCCGAACGATGTCCGTTGCCGTTACAGATTATATAATTCAGGTGGAAAGATAATCTGGGAAGCTGATGAAGAGGCGGATAAGACAGGGAATACGCCGTTTAATGTTTTTACCGGTGTTTCTATAGGGAATGAGCGGTTTTACAAATATAATGCTTTCGGTGACATTGAAAAAACCTTTTTCATTATGACAGATGACGGTATGGGAAGGGGAGGTGTTGACCCCAATCCTTATTTGAACGACAGCAAAATCATAAACACTTATTTTTATGACAGTCACGGAAGAATTGCATCAAGAGAAAATGACAGAGGTGGAAAAACGGAATACTTTTATTTCGATGATAATACCACAGGAAGTCACAGAAGAAACCGGCTTCAATCTATGAAAATATTTTCTGCCGACAGTCAGGATGTTCAGGAATACTGGTATTCTTATGATGGATTCGGAGACAAGACAGAAACACAATACAGTTATGGGAATTATAATTTAGCGGTTTCTCTTCAAAGAGATGGTTATGGCAGAATATCTCAGAAAAGTTCAAACGGTGTTACACCTGTGAC
>SLOD01000077.1 GCA_007132725.1 Candidatus Sumerlaeota bacterium | reverse complement strand
AGGTGATGACAGCGCCGTGGAACCACCTGATCCCATCCCGAACTCAGAAGTGAAACGCGGCAGCGCCGATGATACTGCGGTCAGTGGCCGTGGGAAAGTAGGTCGTCGCCTCATTTTTTTTGCTTTGATATCTGAAACTTTGCTTTTATTAAAAAACTGTTATAATTGTTTGATTAAATTTTGGAACAAAAATGTCATGAAAACTCTTGAGAACGCTTTCAAAGAGGCGGCTCTTGCTGTAATTGCTGCGGAAAATGGAATTATCTCTTCTCAAAAACTGGTTTATGTATTGTCAGAATGGATCGAAAAACCGGGAGCATCTATCCGTGACAAACTCAAAGATGTTCTTCCTCCTGACAGCATAGACCTTTTAGATATTTTAGGTCCTGAAAAAACTGAAGAAAATGATTCTCCTGACCCTGTCAGTATTCTAATAGAAAGTGTTCAGAAAATCAGAGAAAAAACAGTTTTGACGGTTACACCTTTTATGAAATCACAGGACAGTTCTTCAGAAAAACTTGTAACAGATGAAAGTCCCGGAAGATATGTAATTCAAAGTGAAGTAGCCAGAGGAGGTTCAGGAAGGGTGCTGATAGCTCTTGACAGGCATCTTGGCAGAGAGATTGCTATAAAAGAGCTTCTTCTTGATCTTAGAGATGAAAGAGATGGAAATAAAAAGACCGACCCTCATACATTGAGTATGAGAAACAGATTTCTAAGAGAAGCAAGAGTTACAGGACAGCTTGAGCATCCGTCAATTGTTCCGGTATATGAAATAGGTCAACATCCTAACGGTGTTTATTATTATACCATGAGAATGGTAAAAGGAAGAACACTTTCAAAAGCTATAAAACAATGTTCTTCTCTTTCACAGAGAATGGAATTGCTTCCCCATTTTTACAATGTCTGTAATGCTGTTGCTTATGCTCACAGCAAAGGTGTTCTTAACCGCGATCTGAAACCTTCAAATGTTATGATAGGGGAGTTCGGGGAAACAGTTGTGCTTGATTGGGGTCTTGCTAAAGTAAAAGGGCAGCATGATTCCGGAGCAGATAAAATACAGAGTGGCCTGAGACTTTTTATGAATGCTGATGTTGGTCGCACGGTCATGGGTTTTGCTATCGGGACACCTTCTTATATGCCCCCGGAACAGGCGGAAGGAAAAATTGATGAAATAGATGAAACTTCCGATATTTATTCACTTGGAGCAATTCTTTATCAGTTACTTACGGGAAGAGTTCCCTATAAAGGTAAATCTGCATCAGAAATTCTTAGAAAAGTGGTTTTAGCAGACCTGTCTCCTGTTTCTGATTTTGAGCCGGATGCGTCTCCGGAATTATCAGCTATTGCTGAAAAAGCTCTTTCAAAAGATAAGAAAAAGCGATATCAAAGTACGGTTGAACTTATTGATGAGATCAATAACTATATGTCAGGAGAAAAAATTTCAGGGTACAAATATTCTTTCATTGAACTTGTGAAAAAATTTACTGCCCGTAATAAAACAGCTTTTATTTCGTCAGCATTGATCTTTTTCATTTTGATAATGTCAACTCTTACAGTAACATGGTACTATAACCGGGAAGTAAAGGCTAAGCTTTCCGCTCAAAATGAAAAAGCAGTTGCTCAGTTCAGAGCTGCTCAGGCGTTCAATGAAAAGGCAATAAGGCTTGAACTTGAAAAACGATTCCTCAGTTCAAGAATATATGCTGCCGCATCGATTCTATATAACCCTGCCAATATAAACTCTCCTGACTATGATCCTGAACATGAAAAAAAATTCACAGAAGCACTTCCCCTTCTTACCGATTCTTTTTCAAGATTCTATCAAAGACACTTTCACCGGGGAGCACTTTTTGAAAAAGGTATAGACAGCAATTGTGCTGTCACGGCGATAGATGTTTCAAAGAATGGAGATAAAATTTTTGCCGGTTGTGAAAACGGTGAACTTAGGACACTTGATACTGCAACAATGGAAGAAAATATCGTATCAAAAACAGGTTCCCGTATTACCGGAATATCTGTTCTTCCTAATGGTCTCACTGTTTTTTCATCGGCTTCAGGGAATGTTTCCGTGTTCGAAGAAAATACCGGAAAAAGCAGAATGCTTCTTAAGATACAAGGTGGAGTGGAATGTATCAGATCTTCGAGTCATTCGGAAGCAATGCTGTTATGCGGAAGGGACGGAGTAATAGGGATAAGTGATATTTCCGGTGAAATTTTAACTGGAATAAAAGGGCATAAAGGTCCTGTAAAGGATGCACTGTTTCTGGAAGAAGACACTTTTGTCGTTTCAATAGGCAGCAGCGATAATATTCTAAAAAAACATGATGTCTTGAAAGGGACTGCCCGTATTTTAAAATTTGAAGATGAACTTTTGTCAACTCTTGCTGTTTCTCCCGATGAGAAAACGATTTTTGTCGGTTCAGATTCGGGAACGCTCCATGTTGTTGACAGTGAAACCCTGCAACTGAAAAAGACTCTCAAGGCTCATATCGGCAAGGTAACCGGCATAAGTTTCCATCCGGATGAGTCAATGTTTCTTTCTTCTGAAACCCAGAAAAAGGTGATCGTATGGGATATGATAAGATATGAACCGCTTTTTACGGTTGAAGGACACAAACACTCCATTTCTTCTGCTATGTTCGATCGTTCCGGCAACCACATTGTTTCTGCAGGACTGGACGGGTTTATAAGGATGTGGAAACTCCATGGAAGAACGCAGACGCCTTCTTTTTCTGTAGAATCTCCTTCAATAAATGGTGTTGCTTTTGCAGGGTATGACTGGATAGGACTGTTTTCAAGAACTGAACAGATAGATTTCTTTAATCTGAAAAACGGGGATCACTTCTCTTTTGACGGACATTCCGAAACAATTTTCGACATTGCTGTAAGCATAGACGGGCTGATGGGTGCGGTTGCAGGCTGGAACACTCTGATAACGGTTTTTGATATAGCGGAAAAAAGAATACTTTTCACACTGAAGGGGAACAGCAATGCGGTAACCAGCATTCGGTTCTCCAATGACAGAAAATATCTTGTATCAGGTGGAAGAGACGGTTCTGTCCGAACATGGTCCCTTGAAAATGGAACTCCAACAGGAGTATGGAATTGCGATAGTGGAGCTGTAAAGAATATTGATATTTCAAAGGACGGGAAAACTGTTGTTGCAATATGTGAGGATGATGGAGTGTATCTTCTTTCCACTCCTGAGCTTAAATTTTCAAAACACATCAGGATAGACGGTTACCGTGTAAACACAGTAAACTTTATCCCCGACAACAGGAAGCTGCTGGCAGGAACAGACAAAGGGGTATTCATTTTAGATCTTGAAAAAGAAAGCAAGGAGATACTTTCCGGATATACAGGAACTGTGACAAAGACCGCTTTTTCCGGTGATGGGCACTATTTTGCATCAAGCGGAAGCGACTCTTCCGTCAGAATATGGGATTTTGAAAAACTGCGGCCTCTTTTGACAATAAATACCAACAGGAACCCTGGCTGTCTCGTTTTTGCCCCCGACAACAGGGCTATTGCTGTTTGCGATGGAAATACTGTAAGAATCTGGCCGCTCGAGTTCATTGAATTTGATAAGGATCCGCTTGAACTTCTAAGAAAAATGGAAAAAGATGCCGCAATGAAACTCAAAGACTTTTATCTTGAACCAGGAATATGAAAAAGTGAGTTGAAAAAAGCGATTTTGGATAATAAAAATATTTATTCTTCCAGATTTTCTTCTATCCTGTAACGGACAATTACCTCAGTGTAGTCGGTGGTGATGACACTAGTTCCTGTTCCGTTGGGTGCTATCGGAGTCACTGCAAAATTAAATTTACGGAGCCCGCTGTTTAAAAGTGTCTGTATTTCAATCGAATCAGTCGTTTCCCAAATCACTGGTTCAAGTGTATCTGTGCCCGCTTCATTTGATGCAACTGTTACCCATCGATCATGTTTCCAAGTAAGCAAATCAACTCCTTCCAGTTGAGAACCGCCTGAAAAACTAACTCCTCCAGCGTTGAAAAAAGCGTACAGTGATTCATACTTTATGGTGTAATCGTCATTAACACCGGAGCCAGCCCATGCTACATTCATTATGTGGCCCGGACGATCATTGCCTCCACTGTCCCACTCCCAGGTTTCATTGTTTTGCTGATTACTTTCAGTGGCACCTCCAAATAGCATAACCCTTTTACGGTTGCTGTCATATACCATTGAGTGTAATCGTCGCGGAGAAGGCTTTGAGAGATGGCTCATACTAGTCCATTGAGTGCCGTTCCATACCCATGTTTCATCAACTAAAAAAGGATGAGGATGGTCGATTTCTGTTTCTCCGCCAAACAGGATCGTTTTTTCAATTTGACTGTCATAAGCCATTGCATGGTGCCTTCGCCCCGAAGGTATTGGCTCAAGGGGGGAAAGTTCTGTCCATTCGTGATTGACGATATTCAATTCCCATATATCGTTAAATGCAGTTGCACCTGGATAAAATCCTTGTGCTCCACCGAATAACACAGTGGTTTCCATGACTTTATCATAAACCATCGCAAAACCGTATCTTGGAGAAGGATTTGTTCCCGGGATCAGTTTCTTCCATTTTCCATTTTTATCTAACACCCATGTTTCTTCATCTTTACCATAAAGAATCACTACTTCTTGTTCGCTGTCATAAACCATTTTGTGCCCACTTTGTGCAGGAGGCCCTGTGGCGGTGGTCCAATCTTCCCATTCTTTACCATCCCAAACCCATGTTTCATCACTCTCCGTATTTGGAGGAACATTCCCCCCGAAAAGAATTACTTTTTTCAGTTCACTGTGGTAAACCATAGCAGATCCTCGTCGAGGCGTGGGTTTCTCATCAGGTTCCATTAAATTCCAGTTAATCCCGTCCCACTCCCAGGTTTCATCATCACGATAGGGGGATAAGGAAGTACTTCCACCAAAAAGGACAACTTTTTTACGATTGCTGTCATAAGCCAATGCATAATAAGATCTTGGCGAGGGTTTTTGGTCAGTGACTTCAATCCATTCTGTGCCGTCCCATATCCATGTATCATCAAATTGGCCGCCACCATCGGACCCCCCAAAAAGAACTGTATTGTTTCGGATACTATCGTATGCCATTGCGTGATTAAATCTTTCTGACGGCTTTGTTTTGGGCTTTCTCAACTCCCAGTTGATTCCATCCCATTCCCATGTTTCGTCACTTCTTGAAATTCCACTAAAATAACCTCCAAAAAGAACAACTTTCTCCCTATAACTGTCGTAGCTCATTGAGTGAACCATTCGTCCGGAAGGGGAGTCCCCTGCAGGTGTGACATTTTCCCATGACTCCCCATCCCATTCCCATGTATCACCCAAAAGACCTTCAGAAGAATTCCACCCACCGAACAGCACTACTTTGCCACGGGCAATATCGTAAGCCATTGCATGATTCTGTCTTCCAGAAGGTTTTGTTTCAGGCTCTCTCAGCTCCCAATTGATTCCGTCCCATTCCCATGTTTCATGTGTATTATTCCCACCGAACATAACTACTTTGCCACGGACATTGTCATAAGCCATTGCATGATTTTCTCTTGCCGAGGGACTATTTTCAGGAGTCATCTGAATCCAGTTTTTTCCATCCCATTCCCATGTATCACCCAAAAGACCTTCAGAATTTTGTCCACCAAACATAACTGCTTTCCCGCGAGAACTATCATAAGCCATTGCTGGATTCCTTCTTCCAGGCGGTTTCGTATGGGGACCCATTTGGTTCCATTTATTTCCGTCCCATTCCCATGTATCATTATACCAGTTTCCCCCAAAAAGTATAACTCTGCCCCGAATGCTGTCATATGTAATTGCATGAGTACTTCGTTCTGTTGGTTTCACTTCGTTCCTGTGTTGTTGATACCATCCGGGGATTTTCCCTTCTTGAGTCTTAAAAGAGTTCCCTCCGGAACTAGGTTGCTGAAAAAATTGGGGACCTTGCTCCAGATTAGGTTCAATAAATCCTTTTGAAATAAACTCATGCGGATTTTCAAAGTTGCTTCCCGGCACTTTTCCTCCCATGGTAGCATGCCATGAAACTTCTGTTACAAGTACTCCGTTTCCGGATACTTTGACCCCACTTTTCTTGACTGGATTAAGGAAAACTTTAGGAATGTCACCTCCTGTCAGGTTTTCCATTTCAAACCCTCCTTCCGGATCAACAAAACTGCTTCCGATCAGACCCTCAAGTTCGTTATAGGCTAAAACCACAGCAATACCGGAAGACGGGACGGCTGCACCTGATTCTCCGTGAACAGAGAATTTCGGGATTCCCTCTGTATTTTTTGTTCCCCACGGCTTTCTAGTGTAGAGAACTTTTTTCATGTCAATTCCGTCTGTACCGGGCTCAGTTTTATCAATCGCAAGCCGCCATTCAAGCACAATTGGTTCTTCATTGGTATTTCCAAGATCATCAGCCCATTTTATGGAAAGAGTATAAACCCCTTCTTCATCACTGTCTGTCAATATGCGGTTGTATCTGACTGTTTCTGATGTAACAGCAGCAACGCCAAGATCAAACCCTGAAAGTATAACCGAACTTTCATCAATCTTTTTGTCTGCATAAACTGCAAGTTTTGCCATAACTAAATTGTTCGTCAACGGGTCTCTGATACTGTAATACTGGATTTGACTTTCCTCATCTCTTGCCGGAGCAAAATCTGCTTCTCTTGTCAGTAAGTGTCCCACAACTCTCGGAGGAGCAAAATCATATATGACAACACATTCTTCAAATGTTTCATTGTAAATATTGCCCGCTTTATCAACTGCATCTATTCCGGCAAATTTAAAACCCTGTATATCTTTCCCGTCAACTCTATGAGCATAACAGTAGGGTTCAGTCTGCACAGAACATTCTTCTGTCATTCTTACTCCTCCAAGAGTTATGACCGGGTCTATCCCTTCTTCAACTTCCATATCAAATGTGATTTCAACCACATCGTCATAAGTTGCCGCTGCAATTCCGTCACGGTCAATTCCCCGTCTTGTAACAGCGGTGCAACTGTTAACAACTATTACGGGGGGAGTTCTGTCAATTACAACACTTATTGTTTCTTCTTCACTTATGTTGCCTGCCTGATCTGAGGCGGTAACTGTTATTTCATATTCTCCATCAACAATGGAAGGGTCAAGTGTTTCAATTGTACAGGAAAATGATAATGATTCATTCCT
>SLOD01000043.1 GCA_007132725.1 Candidatus Sumerlaeota bacterium | reverse complement strand
GAGTTGCTTTCGGCCCCTGAACCGTTACAGTTCCGTCTTTGACAGACACTTTTACATTACTGCCAACTTTAACAGGCATTTTTCCTATTCTGGACACGCTATTCCTCCATTACCATACTTTACAGATTATTTCTCCACCAACATTCAGTTCGCGGGCTTTGGCATCGGTCATAACTCCTTTTGATGTTGATACAATAGAAATTCCCAGTCCTTCACGAACATAAGGAATATCCTTTGATTGAACATAAACCCTTCTTCCAAGCCTGCTCACTTTTTCAAGTTTTGAAATAACACTTTCATTGTTGTGATATTTTATTTCTACAGAAATCGTTTTTTTACCTTTAATATCATTTACATGATAGTCTCTGATATATCCTTCTTCTTTTAAAACCCTTGATATTTCTTCAACAAGCCTTGAAGAAGGTATACCGGAAACACTCTCTTTCCCCGCAAGAATTGCATTTCTCAATCTTGCAAGGTAGTTAGAAGCCAGATCATTCATTGTCATTGTCCACCTCTTTTAATTACCAACTTGACTTGGTCACACCAGGGATCATCCCTTGGTTTGCAAGTGCTCTAAAACAAATCCTGCACATGTTAAATTTTCTCAGGAACGCTTTGGGACGGCCACAGAGAGGACATCTTGTATATGCCCGTACCTGAAACTTAGGTTTTCTCTCTGCCTTGATCCGCAAACTTTTTTTAGCCAAAATTATCCTCCTGTTAATTCAGTCCTAACTGTTAAAAGGCATACGAAATTTTTTAAGCAATTGTTTAGCATCCTTATCATTGTCTGCTGTCGTTACTATAGTTACATTGAATCCTTTGGACTTTTCAATACTGTTGAAATCTATCTCAGGAAAGATCAAAAAATCTTTTATACCCAGAGTATAGTTGCCACGGCCGTCGAAAGCCTTTCCGGAAACACCTTTGAAGTCTTTAACACGGGGCAAAGCAATATTTATAAGGTGGTCAAGAAAATCATAAGCCATGTCCTTTCGCAGAACAACAGATGTCCCAATAGGCATCCCGGCCCTCAGTTTGAAAGAAGCGATCGCTTTTCTCGCACTGTTGACCACCGGTTTCTGACCTGTTATAAGCATCAGTTCTTTCTGTGCATCTTCAAGAACCTTCTTATTGGCTATTGCTTCACCTACACCCATATTGACAACTATCTTTTCAATCCGGGGAACAGCCATTGCGTTTACACCCATTTCTTTTTTGAGAGCAGGTTTTATCGTTTTTTCATACTCTATTCTGAGCCTGCTCCTGTACTTTTCACTCATTATCCTCTCCGTTAATCAATAGTTTCTCCGGTTTTTCTACAAACTCGAACGCGAGTACCGTCTTCAAGAACCTTTATGCGGAAAGAAGTCGGCTCCATGCTCCTTGGATTGACCGGAACTACATTTGAAATGTGTATAGGCATATTTTTATCAACAATGCCAGCTTCTTTTGTGGGAGTTTGTTTCTGATGTTTTTTATAAACATTAACACCCTCAACTATCAGCTTCTGATCTTTAGGTATAACTTTTAACACTTTTCCCGTCTTTCCTTTATCTTTGCCGGTAATGACCTTAACCATGTCATTTTTTTTTATGTTCGCCATTTTACTCATAATGCTTACCCCTACAATACTTCTGGTGCCAAAGAGATGATCTTCATAAAACCTTTCATACGAAGCTCTCTTGCAACAGGACCGAAAACCCTTGTTCCAATAGGTTCGTATGCATCATCGATCATTACAACAGCATTGTCATCAAACCTTATATAGGAACCGTCATCTCTTCTTATTTCCTTGGCTTGACGAACTATAACAGCTTTTCGTACATCACCTTTTTTGACCTTGCCTCTGGGTTCGGCCATCTTTACAGAAACTACCACAACGTCACCTACTCCGGCGTACCTTATTTTTGAGCCCCCGTAAACTTTAATACACTGTACTTCCCTGGCTCCGGAATTATCTGCCACAGCCAACCGGGTCATTTCCTGTATCATGATTTATCTCCTGCTTTCACCGATTTTTTCTTTAACGAACCAAGTCTTTCTCCTGCTCATAGGAGCACATTCCTGTATCTTTACAATATCTCCGACCTTAAACTCATTTTTTTCATCGTGTGCGAGGTACTTCTTTTTTGCGGTTACCATCTTTTTATAAAGCACATGTTTGTACCGGCGTATAACTTGAACAGAAACAGTTTTATCCATATTGTCGGAAACAACTGTTCCTGAAAGTATCTTTTTCGCACTGTTTTTCCCAGCCATTTTACACCTCGTCCGTTTTTTTCTTCTCTGTTATCAAAGTTTTTACTCTGGCAATATTCTTCCTTACTTCTTTAAGTTTCGATGTGTTTTCAAGCTGTCCCATACTTTTTTGCATTTTAAGATTGAACTGTTCCTCTTTAAACGCTAAAAGCTGTTCGTTCAGCTCTTTAACGGTTTTGTCTTTTAATTCACTAGCTTTCATCTGAGTTCATCTCCCTTTCCTATAACCTTTGTTTTAACAGGAAGTTTGTGCGAGGCAAGACGGAAAGCCTCTCTGGCAACAAGAGGTTCCACATCACCCAGTTCAAAAAGAATTCTTCCAGGCTTAATTACACAAACCCACTCTTCAGGATTCCCTTTTCCCTTTCCCATTCTAACCTCAAGAGGTTTTTTTGTCACAGGTTTATCAGGGAATATCCTGATCCACATTCTGCCACCTCTTTTTACAGCTCTCATTATAGCCACACGGGCAGCTTCTATTTGTCTACTTGTTATCCATCCACATTCAACAGCTTTCAGAGCAAAATCTCCGAAATCTATCGAATTACATGAAGTGGCAAGACCTCTCCTCTTACCTTTCATTACTTTTCTGTGCTTTACTTTATTCGGCATCAACATGGTTTACACCTATTTTCACTTGTTTTTTGTTTTACTTTTTGCATCAACCTTTCTGGTAGAGGCTTCCCCTTTTGAAAGCCATACTTTTACACCTATGACACCATACGTGGTTTTTGCCGTAGCATATCCGTAATCAATTTTAGCTCTAAGAGTGTGCAGGGGGGTTCTTCCTTCCTGGTACCGCTCCGTTCTTCTCATTTCAGCACCGCCAAGCCTGCCGGAAGCCTGAACTTTTATGCCTTCAGCACCACTCTTTATAGCCTGTCCGATAGCTCTTTTCATGACTCTTCTAAAATGAGCTCTTCTTTCAAGCTGTTCAGCAATATTTTCGCTTACAAGCTGAGCATCCAGTTCAGGTTTACGAACTTCTTCTGTCTGGACAAAAATATCGGTTGCATCTTTAGCAATTTTCTGGACCATATCTTTTATTTTTTCTATCCCGACACCTTTTCTGCCTACAACTATTCCAGGCTTGGCCGTATGAATTATGAGCTTCAGTCTTTCTCCAAAACGCTCAATATCAATATTGGCAATCCCTGCAGGATAAAATTCTTTTTTTATGACTTTTCTGATCTCAAGATCTTCATGAAGCCATTTTCTGTAGTTTTTGTGGCTGTACCAAACAGATCCCCAAGTACGGGTTATTCCCAGCCTAAGTCCAATGGGGTTAACCTTCTGTCCCAAAATTCACCTCCGTATGCTACACATCATTGTTCTTTTTCTGCAAGCTCAATCGTTACATGGCTTGTTCTTTTCAGAATTCTGGCGGCTCTCCCCTGTGCTCTGGGAACAAACCGCTTCCATCTGGCCCCTTCGTCAACCATTATAGTGCTTATATAGAGGTTGTCAGGATCCATATTAAAGTTGTTTTCGGCATTAGCAATAGCTGAATCCAGGAGTTTTTTAAGTGCGAGTGCAGATTTTCTCGGGGTAAATTCAAGAACATTTCTTGCGTCTCCCGCACTTTTACCTCTGATTATGTCTGCAACTTCTCTCATTCTCCTGGGAGACATTCTGAAGTTCCTTAGTTTTGCTCTAACAATCTTTCCATCCATATCGCATCTCCAACGATTTTCAAAAAAATTTCAGCGGCGTCATTATACATACGCCCCAACAATTCGCAAGCTTTTATTTCTTGCTTCCTGCATGCGACCTGAATATTCTCGTAGGAGAAAATTCACCGAGTTTAAATCCCACCATATCTTCCGTTATAAAAACAGGGACAAACTTCTGTCCATTATGAACAGCAAAAGTAAGTCCCACCATCTCAGGAACTATGGTAGATCTTCTCGACCAGGTTTTTACAGGCTTTTTATCGCCACTATCAATAGCTTTAACTACTTTCTTCCAAAGATGTGCATCAATGAAAGGTCCTTTTTTTACCGAACGAGGCACTGTTATCCTCCTTAAATATACTTCAAATTAATCAACTTTTCCTTCTTCTTACAATAAACTTATCTGTTCTTCTATTGTTACGGGTTCTGTATCCTTTTGTAGGTTTCCCCCATGGTGAAACAGGATGCCGCCCCCCCGATGTTTTTCCTTCACCTCCACCGTGAGGATGGTCGACCGGATTCATGACAACGCCTCTGACTGTGGGTCTAATTCCGAGCCATCTTTTTTTACCGGCTTTGCCTATCTTGATATTGGAAATCTCCTGATTACCAACAGTCCCTACGGTTGCCCTGCATTCAAGATGAACTATACGGATTTCTCCGGAAGGCATCCTGATCGTGGCGTGGTCTTTTTCTTTTCCAAGAACCTGCACCCCTGCCGCTGCCGCTCTGGCTATCTGGCCACCCTTGCCAATCTTAAGCTCAACATTATGAACAAAAGTACCAACCGGAATATATCTGATCTTCATTGAATTTCCGGGTTTAATATCGGCCTCTTTTTCTCCGGCTGAAACAACAGTATCTCCAACATTCAAATTATGGGGAGCAATAATATACCGTTTCTCACCATCGTAATAAAAAATGAGTGCTATCCTGGCATTTCTGTTAGGATCATACTCTATCGCCGCTACTTTGCCGGGAACATCAAATTTATTCCTTTTAAAATCTATTATCCTGTACATTCTTTTGTTTCCGCCACCTTTATGACGGCAGGTTATTCTACCTTTATTGTTTCTGCCTCCGGATTTTCTGATCGGTTCGATCAGAGACTTCTCGGGCTTCGACTTCGTAATATCCGAGTAGTCGCTTGCTGTCATATTCCTGCGACCGTTCGAAGTCGGCTTGTAGATCTTGATACCCATAATTCTTCTCCGATACTTCTTTTAATTTACAATCCTTCAACTAAGTTGATCTGGTGTCCTTCTTTAAGTGTAACATAGGCTTTTTTCCAGTTCATTCTTTTGCCATGTATACGCCCTACTCTCTTCGGTTTTCCCCTCATTATCACAGTATTTACACTATGGACTTTTACATCAAAAACTGCTTCAACAGCTTCTTTGACCTCTTCTTTAGAAGATTTAATTCCCACCTCAAAAAGATAGGTCTGTCTGACATCTTCAGCTTTAGCTGCTGATTTTTCAGTCAAAAGGGGCCTTTTGATGATGTCGAAATGTTTCTCTTTTTTCATTTTGCCAACACCTCGTCAATATATTTCACTGCTTCTTCTGTGAAAATTACATTTTTATAAGCCATAAGATCGTAAAGGTTAAGCTGTGTCTTATGAACAAACAGAAATTCCGGAACATTCCGGACGCTCAGAAGAAACTTCTCTTCAGAATCTCCGCCTACGATAATAGCCTCTTTAAGTTCCCATTTTCCTTTCAGGACAGAAACCGCATCTTTGGTCTTTATGTTTTCAAAATTGAACTCTTTTACAATAAACATATGACCCGATCCAAGTCTTTCAGAAAGAAGCACTCTCATAGCCGCTTTTCTTTTCTTTTTCGGAACAGTGTAGGAATAGTCTCTGGGCTGAGGTCCAAATGCCGGAGCTCCGCCTCTGAGCGTAGATGCTCTGAGAGAACCTCTTCTTGCTCGACCGGTACCTTTCTGTCTCCAAGGCTTTGATCCACCACCCGAAATTGTCCCATATGTTTTGGTAGAATGAGTTCCTTGCCTCCACGAAGCAGTCTGCATTTTTATAACTTCTGACAATAATGTCATTTTATTTTCTGTAGGAACAGAAAAAATGCTGTCTTTGAGTTCTATTTCCTCAATTTTTGTTTTGTTTTTGTCAAACACATCAACAACCGGCATTGTACGCCTCCACTCTACTTCTTAATGTAAACGATGCCACCGGTAGCTCCCGGAACTGCACCTTTGACAACAATTGCGTTGTCGGACGGAATAACTTTAACTATTTCCAGATTCTTGAGAGTAACTCTCTCGTTTCCATACCGACCGGGCATTTTTTTACCTTTAAAGATCTTTCCCGGGCTGACACATTGTCCTATAGACCCTGTTCTTCTATGGAACTTTGAACCGTGAGTTTTTCTCCCGCCTCCAAAACTCCATCTTTTTACTACACCGGAAAATCCTCTTCCCTTTGTGAAACCTGTAACTTTAACTTTTTCCCCGGCCTGAAAAATGGAAACATTAATTTCTGAACCCAGTTCATAGTTAGCTATTTCACTCTCGTTAAGCCTGAACTCCTTAAGCTTTTTAAAAACACCGGCACCGGCGGCTTTAAAATGGCCTGTTTCAGACTTTTTTGTTTTCTTCTCTTTTCTTTCAAAACCGACTTGAATGGCATTGTAGCCATCTTTTTCGATTTCTTTTTTCTGGATAACATAGCATGGCCCAGCTTGTATCACGGTAACCGGCAGCAACTTGCCGTCTTCCTTGAAAAACTGTGTCATGCCAACTTTTTTTCCTATAAGTCCAGCAGCCATAATCATCCTCTCTGCTTTATGACATCAAAATTTTTTACTCCTCTCTCGGACATCGCTCTAATAAGTCTTGATCTCAATTTCAACTCCTGCAGACAAATCAGTTTTCATAAGCTCATCCATTGTCTGGTTGGTGGGGTTGAGAATATCAAGTATTCTCCTGTGAATCCTCATTTCAAACTGTTCTCTCGACTTTTTATTTACATGTGGAGAACGAAGAACACAGTACTTATGAATCTTTGTCGGCAGAGGAATAGGCCCTGCTATTCTGGCACCGCTTCGCGATACGATATCAATAATCTCACCAACTGACTGGTCAAGTATTTTGTGATCAAACGCTTTCAGCTTGATTCTGATCTTGTCACTCACTTCTACACCTCTTATTTAAAGATCACTCAATAATTTTAACAACAACGCCCGAACCTACCGTACGGCCACCTTCTCTGATGGCGAAACGGAGTCCTTCGTCCATAGCTATCGGAACTATCAGTTCAACCTTTATCGTAACATTG
>SLOD01000103.1 GCA_007132725.1 Candidatus Sumerlaeota bacterium | reverse complement strand
CTCATGTCCCACAGCACTTACTACCGGTTTCTTCGAATTTATGACACTGTGTGCAAGTGCTTCAGAATTGAAAGGCTCCATATCTTCTTTTAAGCCACCGCCTCTGCTTACAATTATAACATCAATATCTTCCAAAGAAGAAAGTTTTTCTATCGCGGAAACAATTGATGTGTCTGCGTTTTTACCTTGAACAGTAGCTGGAGCAAGAACTATTGATGCAGAAGGGAACCTCCTTCTGGCAACGCTGATAATGTCATGTATAGCAGCTCCTCCTTCAGAAGTTACCACTCCGATCGTCTCCGGATATCCGGGGAGTTCTTTTTTATGAGATTTGTCAAAGACTCCTTCTTTAAGTAGTTTTTCTTTAAGTAATTTAAGCTTCAATGCATCCAGCCCTTCACCATACGGAATTATCAGATTAACTATAAGAGTAATTTCGGAACGGGGCTCGTAAACTGAAATTTTGCCGTAAACCATATATTGAGCATCATTTTTTATTTCAGTACGGTTCATTTGTTTACGGTTTTTAAAAAAAGCACATTTTATCTGAGCATCACCCTCTTTAAGAGTAAAGTATGTGTGTCCCGAATATGAGAGGGACAGGTTGGTCAATTCTCCTGTAACTGCTACAAAACCAAAAGCACCTTCAACAGCTCTTTTTATATCTGAAACAAGGACTGAAACCGGAACAGCAATATCCTGCACTATTTCACCTTCTTTTTTGCTTTCATTTTCAGAGCGTTGGGAATATCACGACTTGTAGCAACTTTTTTAAGGTCGCTCATTCTTAAAAGGTCAAGAAGAGCCATTGCCGTTTTAAGAGGGGTTTTAGGATTCATAACAAGAGCAACTTTAACGCGGTAATTTTTTGAAAGAGTTTTTGTGTTTGCTATGTGACTGATAATTTCAAAGGGGGCTGTATTGTCTGAAGCAATGGTTATGATTTCTTTATCAGTAATTTTTGCATTGCCAAGAACAGCCAGTGCTATTTGTTTTCTCGGATCTTTTATAAGTATTTTTCTCACTTCAAAATTACCTGTCGTTGCTATTTTTACTTTTGCCCCTACACTTAGACCTTTCAGCATCTGGGCGACAGTTTTTTTCTTTTGGATCGCTTCTTCCGCACTTAAACCTTCAAAAGCTTCGTCAGTTGTAAGAAAGTCAGGGAAATCCATGTCGTTTCCGTCAAGAACGACAACTTCTTCGTCTTCATCAATATCAGTTTCAGCACCCTCCTCTGCTTCTTCTTTATCTTTTTTATCAGCGGGATCAACAGGAGAGATATCTTTTTCAGAGTCAATATAGCTGATCTGTTCTTCATATAGATGTGCAAGGACATTACTGATGTCTGAAATATGTGACAAGTAATGATCTTTCATAGGGAAAGAGAAGACAATGAAGTCTTTATGTGACACCAATGTTTTCCAGAATTCTTCATCCTGAATTCTGACATAAGTTAAAAGCCATTCCGGACGGATTTTTTTCAGAGTAATAAGTAGAATTATCAAAGATACATCTTTTTTATTTCCTGCATATTTGGCTAAAGCGAGAGCCGACTTTTCCGGAATATCTTCGTCAATGTGTTTTTTCAGTTCATCCAGAGGGAAATCTTTTAGTTTTTCGGTAGCCTTTTTCCATACAAATTCATCATCGTCTCCACTGTAGTAAATAACGGCCTTTGTATAGTCATCGGCGGTTATCGGAAGAAATCCCTCAAGTACGGCGATTTTTTGTGGTGTTGTTTTAGCTCTTCTCCACATTTTTTTATTTCTCTCTGTTTAGGTTAGCTACAATGTTAAGTCCTTTTAAGGTGAGGTCCCTGTTAAATTCCTCTATATATTTGGATGCCGCTGAAAGCGCTCCTGCCAAACCGCCTGTTGATATGATCTTGGGAGAAAAAGAAAGTTCTTTTAAAGACTCTTCCACAAGCCTGTCTATCATTCCTATAAACCCGTAAAATGCTCCGCTTTGAAGACTTTGAAGGGTAGTTGTTCCTATAGCTTTTTCCGGCTTGTCAAGTTGAAAACGGGGAAGTTTGGCAGTTTTGAAAGAAAGAGCTTCTATTGATGCCATTATTCCGGGCATTATAGCTCCTCCAACGTATTCCTTTTGAGGGTTGATAATGTCAAGAGTAATCGCTGTTCCAAGATCGACAACAATAGTTCCTCCCGGATATTCGTTTGCAGCAGCAACTGCATTAGCAATTCTGTCAGCTCCAACTTCTGAGGGGTTGGGAGTTTTAATTTTGATTCCCGATATCGTGGTATGTTTCAGGAAAACAGGATCCAAATTTAAGAAATCAATTGAAAATCTTTCCCAGCAGTGATTCCATGTAGGGACTACGGACCCGATAACGATACTGGATATTTCCTTTTGATTTAATGAAGATATTGTTATCAAAGAGTGTATTTTTGAAGCAATATCATCTTTGGTAAGATTCCTTTCTGTAGCGATCCTCCATCTCTTTAACAGGATATTGTTTTTGAATACTCCGATGACAGTATTACTGTTTCCAATGTCAATAACGAAATTCATGATGTTATTCCCTAAAAAAGCTTATAAGTGTTTGAGTCATGTACCAGTGGTCAAGAGTTCCGGCTGTTTCTCTTACTGAGTGCATAGCCCACATGGCGTTACCGACATCTACAGCTTTTATTCCAAGTGTTGCCGAGCTTAGAGGCCCTATAGTACTGCCGGAAGGAACATCAGAGCGGTTGGCCATTTTTTGAAAAGGAACATTATTTTTTTCACACAGTTGAACAAAGTAAGCTGAACTTTCAGCAGTTGTCGCATACCTGAAAGTGGCACTTAACTTTATCACAGGACCTTTGTTCAGTTTGGGAACATACCCGGGGTCGTGCTTTTCCGGGAAATTTGGATGTTGTGCATGTGCTCCATCAGCACTTATGAGAAAACTTTTTGAGATGGCACGGTAAAAGTCATCTTTGCCTGTAGCGAGGAGCAAAGTTATCCTTTCAAGGATGCTTCTCATAAAATTTGAATCTGCTCCCATAAGTGTTTTAGAGCCTATTTCTTCGTTATCATAAAAAGCGGCTACTGCGGTTTTTTCATTTTTTCCTATACTTAACAAAGCTTCAAGAATTGAATGACACATTTGGAGGTTGTCGACTCTGCCACTTGAAATAAGCTCTTCTTCTGATCCGCATAATTTTCCTTTTTCCAGATCATAGAAAAATATATCCATTTCTCCTATATTTTCTTTTTTAATTTTAAGCTCTTTAGCAATGATTGCTTTTAATACCTCTTTGTCTTTTGGATCAGTTGAAATAACAGCCTGAAGGTGGTTTTGCGGATTAAACTCAAAACCTTTGTTTGCTTCACGGTTTAAATGAATTGCAAGGCTGGGTATCACCGCAATAGGTTTGTCGATTTTTAAAAGTTTGACACTGTATCCTTTTGAAGTTTTTACCATAACTTTTCCGGCAATACCGAGATTTCTGTCAAACCATGTGTTTATGAGAGGTCCGCCATAAGTTTCTGTTGCAACCCGTATGATTCCCGCAGCACAGTTTTCAGTTTCGGTTTTTATTTTTAAAAGAGGACTGTCAGTATGTGCCCCTGCAATATGAAAGCCGGATTGAGTAGGGCTTTTACTGCCTATGACAAATGCAATGATAGAGGAATCATTTCTTTTAACAAAATATTTTCCACCTTTTTTGATTTTCCAGGAAACATCTTCTGCAAGTTGCAAAAATCCATTTTTTTTGAGTGTTGACTCAATGTTTTCTGTCGCATGAAAAGCTGTGGGACTCGCATCAATAAAGCGGATAAGGTCTTTTGCAAGATTTTTGATCTCGGGTTTCATTTTTTCCTCCGGAATTATTAAAAAACAGCTAAGTATATCTACTACAGATCGGGAATTAATTCAATTATAAATTTGAAATGTTACCATTGACACACAAAAGGATATTCACTATTACAGTTTATATCATTCCAGTTAGTATTATCTCCATCCCTCATGTGGACACAATCTTCCGGGAAAGGACTGTGGTTGGGTTCCCTACTTTCTCTCAGTTCATAAAGTGGATCCACTACACTGCTTGAGACAGGTTGTATTGAGCCCCACCTGAAATTAAGCCAGGTTGAAAGTTCACCACTTGCCCATGTGAATTTTCTCGCATCAAAAGTATATGTTGAAGAGTAGCCGTCCCAGTCATAATTTTGAATCCTTAACGAATAAGTTGTTCCTGCAATTAAATACGCAACAAACGCTTCTATATTACTTCCCTGCCAGAATGGATCGGTCGTAACTAAATTGCCACACGATGAATTTCCAATTGAAAGTCTTATGTCTCTGGATGCGTGAGCCACTCTGAAAACCCAGTATCCTGTAACGGTTGGAGTTATTTTAAAAAATCTGTAATCATTTGGCCAACCATCAACTGTTCCTGAATATCTTCCACCTGAAGTATGAATTGTTCTTGCTCCACTGCAGGATCCATGAGACCATCCAACCGACACACTTTCTCCCCTGTTGTCTTTTAGACCTATCCAGAAATTGCTGGAACTGAGTCCTTTAACAAAGGTGTTGTCGGCGGATGAGTTAAGTGTAACAAGGTTTCCTCCAGGGAAATTTGCCGCACACCAGTTTTGGGCATTCTGCCAGGTCATAGGGGTACTGTTATAATAGTAGCATTTTCCATCATTAGTAGTTGTACAGGTACAGTTTGTGTTGCAACCCGGTCCACCATCACACTGTTCTGGTCCATTAACTATTCCATCTCCGCAGAAGTGGCAGTCTGCGGCTATTGCACATTCATCAGTACATTCGGCAGTTGAAGTTCCATAAAAAGTCTGAGGTCCGTATATACTTTCACAAAGTTCTTCTGTGGTGTATGAAAAAGCAGTATCACATTCTTCCGGATCATTAACTATTCCATCGCCACAGTATCCGCAGTCACTGAAATCAAATCCGCAGTCATCGTTGCATGTCACATCACCGCTATTGAAAAACGGGTTGACTGAACTGCAAGCCATTACTCCCGATGCACCGTCACAGAACTCAAGATTTTCAGACAATACTTCAGATCCCGAAATTGCACGGTTATAGATCCTTACTTCATCAACGATCCCTTTGAAAGCAAGACTGGCATCCGAGGTCGCACGACCTATAACTGCAGCTGTGGCTCCTACAGAAAAACCCTGATCTCTGGAATTTCTTTCTATACCGTCAATATATATGCGGTGCGTTGTTCCATCATTTGTTGCAACTATGTGATGCCAGTCAGAATCTGTTTCAACACCGCTTTTCAGCCATGTTCCACCGTCATCTGTTGCACTGTAACTTGCCCATTCACTATCAATTATTCCAATGTTGAATCCTGTTAAGCCTGCGCTTCTGAAAAGAGATGTTATTCTCGGTTGGGATGCCTGCACAGAATCAGCCTTCACCCACAAACTTATGGTTATTCCACTTTCGTCAGAAACAATGGAGTTGGATGCCGGAAGAGTAATGTAGTCACTTACGCTATCGAACTGAATAGCGGAGCCGGAATGCCCTGCAACTCTGGAACTTCCATAAATCATTCCGTTATTACCGTTTCCTGAAGAATCAAAGGCTATGTTCCCTGTTGGTTCATCCATGCTCAGGGCCATAACCGGTCCAGTTACAAATCCTCTTATTTCACTGTTTGAAAGGGAGCGGTCAAATATCCTTATATCATCAATTGTTCCTACAAAAAAATCCCATCCGTTACCGCTGCTTTGTGGAGCTCTGACCGAAGATTGTGTCGAAGTGTATCCTGTTCTTACAAGCTTGCCGTTAAGATATATTCTCGGCTGTTTGTTTGTGTAAGTGACCGCAATATGGTTCCAGCCTGAACCGATGTTCCCCGAATAGACTGCGATCGGAGGTGCATAGGCTGCACAGTGCTCAGCAACTATAATGCCGTTAGTGCCGACTGAAATGCCTGCTCCTGCCCATGGACAGCCTTCTCCACCGTGGGCGGGGTAAAAAACATAACGCTGTCCTGAAGTTCCGCTTGTTCCTGTATTGGATTCAGAGTGCAAGGTTATAGCTGTCGATGTTTTCACCCATGCCATCATTGTAAAGTTGTCTTCAGGTGTTTCACCTGAATATCCCCAGTTGATACGATCATCAATTCCATCAAAAGAGAGAGCTTTTCCAAACCTTCCATTGACCCATGAAGGATTTCCTAAGATGGTTCCGTTATTCCCGTGTCCGCTGATATCATTTGCAACGGCTCCTTCTCCTTCGTCAAGAGGGAAATGAACAACGCTGATCCCTGAATGAAGCGAGCGATCGTTATGAACTACACCGTCTCCACAGTATCCGTCTGAAACACACTCTTCTCCGTCCCAACTGTACATCGAGTAACATTTAAATCGGCAGCTTTGTGTATCGGGAGTTTCATTATGGTGTGTTGCACTGTCAAGAGGCATCCAGTTTGAACCATCCCATGTCTGATCATAACTTGAAACGGTATTCCAGAGAGTTCCCGGTTCAGGTTTTTCATCGCAGTTGAAAGTTTTTGTCTCTGCAACACATACTGAACCGTTCCATGTATAGTTCACATTGCACACAAATCTGCATTCGCTTGTACTTGGGGTAGGGTTGTGGGTTCCCGTCGCTGATGGAACCCAATTTGAGCCGTTCCAAACCTGAGATATCTCTGAAACTGTGTTCCATGAAGCGTTGTCGGGAAGTTCGGTACAGTCTGCAGGCTGTGTATCGGCTACACAGTTTTCTGATATGGCATTAAAGGAATAGTTAGTGTTGCACTCCCATGTGCAGGTATTGTCAGGAGGAGCCCAGTCGGTTCCGTTCCATGTCTGGATCAGTTGCCCTCCCGGATTTGAAGAACTCCACGATGAATTTGCAGGGTTAGTGTTTGTACATGGAACAGTTCTTGTATCTGCAATACATTCAAATCCGTCACCGCTGTAGTTTTCCCTGCATTCACAGGTATACGAACCTTCCGTATTTGTGCAGTCTGCAAATTCACTGCAGTTGTTGAGAGAATCTGAAGCACATTCATCAATATCAACACATCCGTCTTCATCCCAGGAATAACCTGAAGTGCAACCGCAGGAATACTCTTCACCGTCTGGAATACATGTCCCGTCACCTAAAGGAATTCCTTCACATGGATTGGGATCACAAGGGTTAACCCCCGAGTTTCCAGTGTCTCCTGTATCTCCTGTGTTTCCTGTATCACCCGTGTCTCCTGTGTCTCCAGTGTCTCCTGTGTCTCCTGTATCTCCTGTATCTCCTGTATCTCCTGT
>SLOD01000073.1 GCA_007132725.1 Candidatus Sumerlaeota bacterium | reverse complement strand
TTTCCATTTTCACGCCCCGTAATTATGTTCAGTACGCAACTATGCAGCGTACACTGCCGGGATTGTGGAAGCCACCGTCACCTACAAATGCAAGAAAAAAGTTCAAACCCCAGCCAAAACCAGTATTGTCAGATTGTTCAGAAGAAGACCAGAACCATGCCGTATCATTGAGTTTGGAGTATTTTCCATCCCCCGCCCATTCGCAACCGCTACAGGAATCATCTGAACACAAGCTTTCAAGACAGTCGTCTGTAACTTGACATTGCCCACCGGTTTCTGTGGCGGGACAATTTATAACAAGAGTTCTCAATTCACTTATTGTAGGAAGACGCCAGTTTGAAATTCCGTTTTCTGTTAAGTTGTCACAGTAATTTATTGCATCGCTGCGGTTCATTTCCCAATGCACAGCTTCTGACCATGTATATCCGGTTTCATTGTCTGTCCAGGAAGATTCTCCGGTATTTCCAGTGTCTCCTGTATCTCCTGTATCTCCTGTGTTTCCAGTGATACAAACCACATATATGCCGTCAGCATTTATGTGTATGTTTTCATTGTCTGTCTTGTTTATGCTGTAAATGCCCGCTGAATAAAAATTAATGCCCCACGCTTTGTTTTCATCAAACCGACCTATTGTTGAAGACCAAAAGTACCCGACATGCCCCAATGCATTGTATTTACCATGGCTATCAGGGTCTCCACCGACACAATTTTCCCATCCTTCTGCAAGATTATTTTCATCTTCCACAGCTTCACACTAGGGGTCAAATCCCGGATAAGGATATTGACACGGAGGATGGTTCCGGACAAGTGTTCTGAGTTCACTTATTGTGGGAAGTCTCCAGTTGCTGACACCTCCCGCTGAAAGATTTCTGCAGTAATCTATGGCACCATAATATGTCCAGCGGTTTGTATCAGCTTTGGATGACCATCCATATCCTGTGGAAAGATCATTCCAGATAAGGTTGGGGTCTTCTTTTTCATCAATACAGACAAAATTAACACACATCAGCCCTTTTTCACAATCTGAAGTTCTTGTACAATTTTCGCCCATACCGCTCTTTACTTTACTGCTGCACGAATTATTAAAAAAAAACCATAAAAAACAAAACAACAACTAAAAACCGTTTCATTTTGAACCTTCCGGAAAACTCAATTGAAAAACACCACTCCTTAAAATTATGGTATCTAAAAGAGTTTATATTTCAAGATTTTATAAAAAACTCAAACCATCGCAGGACACGACGATATAGCCTCTAAAATTTTCACAAGTCAAAAATTAAATAGACCTCTTTCCTATGACCCCTCCTTATACAGACAAACACACATACAATTATTGTGTATAAAAGTATGTATGTTAATGGTGGCAGAAACATGTCACAAAATAAAATCGAGATAATTTTCTCTGTTTATCACTTCAAATGATGCGTTGCTGTATGTTTCAGTCCAGAGTTCAGGAGCTTTCGGAGTTTTCTTTCCATATTTGAACTCATAGCCTGACAGTTTCCCCCCTTTTTCTTCAACAAGATCTATCTCCTTCTGATCCCATGTCCTCCAGAAATAACTGTTAAGTATTTCATTTTTATAGGCGTTTCTTTTAAGTCTTTCAATAAATAAAAAGTTTTCCCAAAGTTCTCCACTATCGTTTCTCATCTCAAGCGGATTAAAGTTAGCTATCAAGGCATTTCTTATTCCAGTGTCATAAAAATAATACTTATTCTTTTTGACAATTTCTTTCCTGAGATTTTTGCTGAAACCCGTCAGACGGAACAGAACAAACGACTTTTCGAGAATATCAATATATCGTCCAACAGTTTTGCCATCAATTCCTAATTTTTTTGCAATTTCAGAAAGTGAAACTTCGTTCCCTGTCTGAAAAGCGAGAAGTCTTAGAAGGTCAAAGATCAAACGACTGTTCTTTATTTTATCAAAAGCAATGATGTCTTTAAGAAGATACGAATGAGTAAGTTCTGTAACTATTTGTGACTTTTCATCTTTTGACTTGGCTTCAACAACTTCAGGGTATGATCCGTAAATAAGAAATTCTTCAAGTCTTTCTTTCAGGTCATATTTGTTAAACATTTCTGAAAGCTCTATCTGTGCGACAGGAAACATAGTCAAAGTCCTTTTTCTTCCGGTCAAAGGTTCTCCGACAGTTCCGGCAAGATCAAAAGAGGAAGAGCCGGTTGCAATAACAATGAGATCAGGGTTGTTATCTATGAGCATTTTAAGTCCTGATCCTGCATCGGGGATTTTTTGAGCTTCGTCTATCACAACAAGTTCATATCCTTTCGCATATTCAGAAATTCTGCCAGGGTCTTTTGATGAAAAAAGCTCTGCGATCCGGAAATCCTCACCATTGTCTAAACGGTATTTAAGATGCGTTTTTGATAAAAAGTTCTTTAAAAGAGTTGTCTTTCCAACCTGTCTTGGACCGAAAATAACCAGAACCTTCCCTTTTTTTAAGTAATTATCAAGATTGTCATAAACTCTGTGTATCATGGCTCCCTCCATAAAAAACATATATCCATAATACTCAATTCCGCATAATTGTCAAATTTTAGGGAATTATGCTCCTCAAAATTGACTTATTTCAAGGAATTTGATTCCGTAAAATAAATCAAAATCTGAGAGCATTGCTTCAAATGTCACCATTAACCGTTCAAATACCTTTGAAAAATTCAAACCATCTAAGCACACTTACAACATAACCTCTTGTTTCGGGGTGATCGTATATTCTTCCGGCAAGAAGTCCTTCAGTTGTTGTCGGTCTTGCCGCTGTTGAATGTGTCCCGCCGTTATAGCCTGAAAGTGAACGGACAAGGTCTCCTTTGTTGTATGTAAGGAGTGCTGCAAGAAACTTTACTGAACAATCTATTGCAAGTTCAGGGTCATTAAGTTTGCTGTAGTCACATTCAAGGAGTCTTGCCGTTTGAGGCATTATCTGAGTCAGTCCGTAAGCTCCCGCATGACTTTTTGCATCAGGATTGCCACGGGATTCCTGATAGATTATAGCTTTGACAAGACCGGGGTGGATAGTGAGACGGACACCATCTTTATTTATGTATGGATATTTTGCAACCGCCCTGTTGATAGAATCAGAGTATTTTTCTCTTATCATGTTTGCTGTCGGAATGTGGATTTTCTGCTGAGCTGATAAAATTAATGGTAAAAACAAAAGTGTTATCAAAAAATATCGCATTACCCTAATCAAGTCCGAAAACAGATTTTTCTTTTGAGGGACGGTCTTTTTTCTTTCTTGATTTTGCAGCTTCTGTAGTCATTTCAATGTACGCTTTCTGTGCATCTTTTTCAAAATGTTCCCGCATTGTCTGTATATCGCTGTTTTTCCTTAAATGTTCAAGTGTTTCAACTGTGAGATACTGTGATTGCATAATGTTTGCAAGCCCCAAAGCTTCAATATTGTCATTAGCTTTTGCCTGCCTGATATACTCATCATAGTATTTTTTAAAGGTATTTTTTCTTACAACATCGTTTTTCATTTCGTATTCCAGCCCCGATTCAAGCCACGCTTTATGAACGATCTTTTTTGCACTTTCATTTTTAATGAAATCTTTGCCCATTTTTTGAGCTGCAGGAAAAAGCTCCGGGAACATCACATGGTTTTCATAGTTTTTTAAAAGCTCTCCATGATAATCTTGCAGATTTGAATCCCAACCTGCAACATAATTGGAATAAATCCCCTGCCATCCTGCTTTGCCTTGACCTGCCATTCCCGAAATTTCGTTTCTGAATTGTTCATATTCCGGCATGACACCCGACAATTCTCTGTCAACATCATTAAGCCAATCTTTCGCACTTTTGTTTTTAAGATCACCTCTTATCTTTGAAATATCGGCTATCTGGTTTCTTGTCTGATTAACAGCTGCAATTACTTGAGCAAACTGCATCAGATACTCCAAATAATGCTGATACTCCTGATATCTTTGTTGCACGGCAAGCTGCATCATAAACATTGTCTGCGTCTGTATCTGGGCATCTGCTCCCGGAGTTGCCACAACAAGCTGACCATAAAGTGAAAAAAATGAAAAAACTATGAAAAACAGTGTCGAAAGTTTCTTTGACATAATTCACCCAGCCATAAAAACAGACTATTTTATATTAGGCAAAAAGGGAAAGTCAAGGATAAATTCTTACTGGTGTCCAGTATTTGACTGAAACCCATATTTCATCAAGATCATCCGGAAGCATCCCGATACATCCCCACGTCCAGTTATCGTCGTTATATGGGCCGTGAATTCCAACCGCTCCCCCGATGGGTGTGTTCCAGGGGGGAGGTGCTTTTCTTTTTTCAGAACTGACTATTCTGTCATGCTGTTCTTTATTTATTCTGCCATCTTCCAGGGCTTTTTTGGCATCTTCAGAGTTAGGATAACTTATCCCCATGAACATGTGCCACTGTGAAAACGGATTTTTAGTTACTATGTAGTAGGTGCCGACAGGAGTTTTGTTGTCCCCTTTCATCATTTTATGACCGACAGGTTCCTGTCCAATGCCTATCTTGTATGATTTTATGAGCTTCTTCCCATCATAAAGTTCAAGCCGCAATTTCGATTTATAGATAACTATCCTTGGTTTTTTAAGAGGGAAGACTGCCTCTTTTCCAATTATGTCCCGCAACCTCTCTTTTGCCGCATTTAAATCTATTTTCTTAGTGTTTTTAATATAATCGGCATATTTTACATCAACCTGCACAAGCGGATCTGAAGCAAGCATAAACGGGATAAAAAGAAAAAGTAATGCCGCAATAAATAACCTCAAAGGCTTCTCCTTTTAAACGCAAAAGAACAATAACTTTTAACCTCTTTTTTTTCAAATAAAATCAAAGAATTTTCTTCAGGATTTTTCCATTTCGATCAACTTTTTTTTTATCTCTTCGGCTCCGAAAAAACCGCCGAGACTTCCATCCGATCTTATGACTCTGTGACAGGGGATGACAAATGGAAAAGGGTTGTTTTTCATAGCAGTTCCAACCGCTCTTGCAGCAAACGGATAACCCGATATTATGGCAAGTTCACCATAACTTAAAGTTTCTCCCCTCTCAGTTTTAAAAAGGGCAAAATATACATCTTTCCTGAACTTTGGGATTCCCTCAAAATCAAACATGTCAAGAGCAAATTTCTCGTTTTTTCCTTGACAATATCTTTTAATCTTTTCAGAAAGTTGAATTACCTTTTTACACCCTGAAAAATTTGAAAAAGGATATCTTACAGCAACCCTTTGCTCTGCTGAAAACTGCGGATTTGATATGATTATCTCCATGATCTTCACGGCACCATCTTTCAAAAACCACACAATTGCAACAGAATCAAGATCTGTATGAAATAAAAAAACTAAAGGAATGATTTTATCCATTAAAATCCTCTTGTTACCGTTTTTGCCGTCAAAATGGCGACGCTACCGCCATTTTTGCTGTAAAAATGGCGAAACACATGCCAAAATTACAGAAATATGGAAAGCTGTCAACTTAAAAAATGGGCTAAAGCATCCTCAATATCTGTCGATGATTTTACTGAAAATTATTTTTTCAAGATCTCTTCTTGAATCAAAAACTGTAAGAACATAAATGTTCTTGTCCCGGACAACATACATAATTCTCCAAACATTAACAACAATTTCTCTATAACTAGTCAAGCCAAGTTCTTTTAATTCGGGAGAGATTTTTCCCTGTTCGGGAAACAGTGCAAGTGTTTTACACTTTTCTTGAATCAGAGAATAAACATTTTGTGCTGTTAGTGATTTGTCCTCAGCGATATAACTAACGATATCTGAAAGATCTTTTATAGCTTGAGCTGTCCATAAGACTTTGTATTTTTTTATTTTTTGAGCCATGGGTTTTCTTTTTCGATTCTGGCAAAAACTTCATCCTGATCAACAAGTCTGCCTGCCTCAATATCTTTTTCTGCCAAAGCTATTAATTTCAGCAGAGCTATTGTTTTTTTCATTGACTCATAAGTTCCTGTATCAATAATAACTGCTTTTGCTGTTCCATTTTGAGTTACATAAAGCGGACGCTGAGTCTCGTTTACCTGCATTAACACTTCAGTAGCATGTGCTTTAACATATGAAATCGGCTTAATATCTTCTTTTATCTTCATTGCTTCCTCCCAAAGGTTTGACCTTAATATAGTACTTAATTTAGTCTTGTTTGCAAGAGAATTTTTCACTCCTCAAACAGTTCAACCTGATATTTATAGATTTCGGTGTCGGGGTTTTTGTAGGAATCGGGGGGAAGTCCTGCTTTGTGGGAGCAGAGGTTACTGAGAAATGTTTCAAGATCCCAGCCGGTTTCTGTAGCAACTTGGGGGAGAAAAACTCCGCTTCTTGCCCCTTTTTTGATCAATACGCCATCAATTCCGACTTTGAGTTCTTTCCATGATGAAACTTTTTCCATTGGTGTAAGCACCGATATTTCAATGTGAGTTTGGTCAAATTCTTCTTCTGTAAGCGGATAAAAACGGGGATCTCTGAATGCGGCATTATATGCAAAATCTGATACCGCAAGATATAGCGGCTGGGTAGCCACCATCTGACCGATACAACCTCTCAGTTCACCATCAATTTTAAGTGTCACAAATACAGCTCTTTCTTCAACCAGTTTTTTGTTTGAAGGTTTTTCAGGTTGGTATTGTAATTTGTTGTTTTTCAAAGAAAAATCTATTGATTTCCGTGCCAGCTCAAGAAGTTCTTTTCTTTCTTCATCGCTATAACAGTTCATTGTCACCTCTTTTTTATTTCTTTTCAAATATCATTGAAAAATACCCGACAACTCCTCTTGCTTTGCTTTCAGGCATAACATCTCCGCTGTTTTGATACATTACAAACTTCCCTTTTTCGCTTCCAAGAGAATCAAGTGCCGTTAAAAAAGATGCAAACGAATCATATCCGCAAAGCTCCCCCTCTCTGCTCATTATTCGTTTTCTAAGCAAGTCATAATTGCCTGATTCAATTACTTTAATTGTTTCATTATCCATTTTTACAGCTTCATCATAAGAGTGAAAATGTGACATATCTGTGCTTGCAAGAAGAAGAGTGGTCTTTCCTTGTTCTTTTATCAAATCAGCGATCACAACTCCCGCTTTTTTAAGAAGAGCTTCATCTTCTGTTGCGGTAACTATCAGAACTATTTCAGGATCTCCAAGGTAATACTTGATGAACGGAAACATTGCTTCAAGAGAATGCTCCTGAGCATGAATTGCTTCATTGAAAACGATCTTTTCATCACTTTCAAGCAATTTAAGAGTGAAACCGGCATCTATTTTCAAATTTCCAAAAGGTGTCCAGGCGGCGGTACCATCAAACACCGATATTGTTCCATTCCTCACCCTGTGACTCGTTCCAAGAAGGACAACCCTCTCATATTTCTCACCTTTCAAAGCCTTGAACCCGCATGCCGCAGTAGGTCCGCTATAGACAAAACCTGCATGAGGAGCAATGAGTCCGATAACAGGTTTTTCCGCTTCCTCATATTGCGGACACTCTGTTTTATCAAGCTCTTTCATCAACTTTGAAAGCTCTTTCTTATCAGCAGGATACCACATGTTTGCAACAGCAGGTTTTCTCACCTTTTCTTTAATTTTTTCTTTTTTCCACATACCTTTTATCTCCTCCCCGCAGTAACCGCATTTTCCATCCTTCATATTGTTGTAGGTTGTTGTAAAACCTGTTCTTTTAATCACTTTTTTACCACACTTGGGACATACCGTGGCTTCCCCCTCCTCACTTCTCAAGTTGCCGGTATAGACATATTTCATCCCTTCTTTAAGAGCAATTTCCCTTGCCATTTTAATTGTTTCAACTGGAGTAGGAGGAGTGTTTGACATTTTATATGCAGGAAAAAACCTTGAAAAGTGGATTGGAGTATCCGTTCCCGTATTTTCTTTAACCCATTTGACAAGATCTCTGATATCTTCAGGTTTATCATTTGCTCCGGGAATCAGAAGATTAGTAATTTCAATATGTACTCCCGCTTTTTTAAATATTTTTATAGCTTCAAGCACAGGCTGAAGTGTTGTTCCTGTATATTTTTTATAAAACTCATCGCTGAATCCTTTAAGGTCAATGTTTGCCGCATCAATATAGGGAACAAGTTCCTTTAAAGGCTCAGGATTTATATAACCGTTTGTAACAAGTACCGTTTTAAGCCCTTTTTCTTTTGCAAGTTTTGCAGTATCAAGAACCATTTCATAAAATATAAGCGGCTCGTTATAGGTAAAAGAAACTGAATCGGATCCCGAATTTATTGTTTTTTGAACGACTTCCTCCGGTGACATTGGCTGAAAAGGGATATCTTCCGGAGAACTTTGAGAAATTGTCCAGTTTTGACAAAAAATACAACTTAAATTGCAACCGGCACAACCTATTGAAAAAGTTCCTGTCCCGGTTAAAAAATGAAAAAGAGGTTTTTTTTCAATAGGGTCAATATTAATGGCAACAGGTTTTCCATAATTAAGAGAATATAACACCCCTTCAATGTTTCTTCTTGCCTTACAAAGACCTGTCTGTCCATCATTGAGCATACATCCATGAGGACATAAACTGCACCTTACACGATTCCCGTCAAGTTTTTCATAATACCTTGCTTCTGTCATATTTTTAATAAATTGCATTGCATCCCCCTTACAATCTTCACCTTTTTTCATAGAAATTCCTAAAATTACGGCAACAACAAGTACTACGGCTGCAAAAATCTCAAACTTAAACATCAAACCACTCTTAAAATCGCTCTATATGGTATCGTAACATATTACAAAATTTTATTCAACTGTATAAAAACATCCTGAGTTTTACCAGAACAGTCTGCATATAAAAACTGCAGCAAGGATTCCCGCAGTATCAGCCATAAGAGCGGCAGGGATGGAGTGTCTTGCGTTTTTAATTCCTACAGCCCCGAAGTATACTGCAAGAACATAAAAAGTGGTTTCTGTGGAACCCTGCATAGTTGAAACAAGAAAAGAAAGAAATGAATCGGGGTCATTACTTACAATTTCACTCATCACAGCAAATGCTCCACTTCCTGAAAGGGGTCTGAGAAGTGCAACAGTAAGAGAATCAGCAGGCATTCCTATTAACGAAGTTACAGGGTTGATGATTGTCACCATCATTTCAAGGGCACCGCTTTCTCTGAGCATTCCTATGGCTACAAATATTGCAACCATGAAAGGAATGATTTTGATGGCTACATTGAACCCTTCTCTTGCACCTTCCGTAACTGTTTCATAAAGCTTTACCCCTTTCATATATCCAAAAAGAAGGAATGTCACCATAATGACAGGGATAAGCCAGGCAGAAACTGACCTTGTAACACTATCCCATGTAAAAGGACCTTCAAACAAAGTTATTCTGTAAATCATTCCGCAAAAAACAACGGCAATGAAAACAAAAAGAAGCAGTTTTTTTACAAAAGGTGTTTTTTCAGGTGGCGGCTCTTCTATTCTTTCTTCTTTTTCCTTAACTATTTCAGATACCGGTTCGTTTCCACCTTTTTGGAGAAACTTTACTGCAATAATGGCAGTAATTGTTGAAACAGTTGTTGCAAATATCGAAGGTATGAGAATGGATGCCGGATTGCTTGCTCCGGCTGCGGCTCTTACCGCTATTACGCCAAGAGGAAGAAGAGTGACACTTGATGTATTTATGGCAAGGAACAGACACATCGCATTGGTTGCCCTACCTTTTTCGGGATTGAGCTTGTCAAGCTCCGTCATTGCTTTTATCCCCAGAGGAGTGGCGGCATTCCCAAGACCAAGCATATTTGCAGCAATATTCATTATCATTGAACTCATTGCAGGATGATCGTGGGGAACATCAGGAAAAAGCCTCGTCATTACAGGTCGGACAGCTCTTGCTATCATCTTGAGAGCCCCTGCAACTTCCATCACCTTCATTATACCGAGCCACAAAGCCATTGCTCCGATAAGACCGATAGCAAGAGTTACAGCAGCCTTTGCACTGTCAAAAGCGGCAGTAGTTACAGCATCCATTTTCCCTGTCCATGAAGCGGCGGCAACAGAAATCAGGATCATCATTAACCAGATGACATTTATTGGAGAAGGTTTCTCTTTCATGGAATCCTCAGCTTATATATCCGGAAGTATTTTATCAGCTTTTTTAAAAGATACAATTTTATACTCAGTAGCCAGAAAATGATTTTAATGCTATCTGCAGAACATGCAAACAATCTTTATAAAATTCAAGCTGTTAAACAAGAAACCTTCCCCTTCCCACTTCTTACACTTGAAAATTCCTGAAAAATACTTGAATTTTCAAGTTTGATGAGTATCATTAATTTAGTCAATATGTTGGAGGTTGGAAAATATGATAGATAGAAAAAGGGTTCTTAAGAGATTACAGGAGCTGACCGGACAATTTCCAGTTACGGCAATTCTTGGTTCAAGACAGTGCGGAAAAACAACTCTTGCACATCAGATTAACGGTGATCACTATTTTGATCTTGAAAATCCAAGAGATATTGAATCACTTTCGCAGCCCCAACTTGCACTTGAATCGTTAAAAGGTCTTATTGTAATTGATGAAGTTCAGAGAATGCCCGACATTTTCCCTCTTTTAAGGTTTCTTGTTGACACGAATAAAGATCAGCGTTATTTGATACTTGGTTCCGCTTCAAGAGATTTGGTTTCAAAAAGCTCGGAATCTCTTGCGGGCAGGATTGGATACCTTTATCTTGACGGATTTTCAATAGAAGAGGTTGGAAGTGAAAAATGGCGACAACTACTGATTCGAGGAGGTTACCCCGACTCGTTTCTTGCAAAAGATGAAGCCGCTTCTTATAAGTGGAGAGAGCAGTATATCACAACTTTTTTGGAAAGAGATATTCCTGCACTCGGCATATTAATTCCCTCAATTACACTTCGCCGTTTCTGGATAATGCTGTCTCATTATCATGGACAGACTTTGAATTACAGCGAACTTTCAAGATCTTTTGGAATATCTGATGCAGATGTAAGAAAATATATTGATATTCTTTGCGGAACATTCATGGTAAGACTTCTCCCACCGTGGCATATTAACACTTCGAAAAGACTTGTTAAAGCCCCTAAACTCTATATCCGTGACAGCGGCATATTCCATACTTTGCAATCAATACATTCAGAACAAGATCTTTTCAGCAACCCCAAAAGGGGAGCATCCTGGGAAGGTTTTGCCGTTGAAGAAGTTATAAAAATTCTTAATAAAAATGCAAATGAGGTTTTCTTTTTCGCTACTCACAGTGGAGCTGAGATAGATCTCTTCTGGATGGATCACGGAAAAAATTACGGAGCCGAATTCAAATTCAGCGATGCTCCGTCTAAAACACCTTCAATGAGGTCATGCATAAAAGATCTCTCCCTTGAAAAACTTTTTGTTGTTTACCCCGGGAACAAAAAATATTCTCTCAGTGATAAAATTGAAGCTGTTCCGATCAATTCTATAGAATTGTTAAGGGATACTATCCACTCTTGAAAATAACTTTAAATTCAAATTGAAAACACAGAGGAAATCACAGGCATTTCATTGTAAATGTTTCCCTGAAGTTTTCTGCCGGCAGCTTTTTTGTTTGTTCCGCCCCACTGTTTGAAATAGAACGGAGTTGATGAATTGTTGCACTGTTTTTTTATGTCAAGCACCCATTCTTCTTTTATTGGTCTGGGGGTTCTTCCGCTTTCTCCGCCCACTATAACCCAGTCAATTCCTTCAAGATCCATATTTTCAAGCGGACTTAAAAGAGGTTCACACGACAGAAACTTAACCTTTGCTTTTGTACTTCTGAGGTCATCTATCCGCTTTATGGCAGCACTGTTTTCAACCGTTACACCCATCCAGAGATTTGGAGGCCAGTCAATCAGACCCTCAGAGTCATATCTTTTAAGCAAATCGGATCTTTTTGTAAGAACCTGAAAAATGTGATGAGGATTATTCCAGACAACATTCATTATTTTGTTAATAAAATCAACAGGAACATCTTTGTGAAAAAGGTCACTCATCGAGTTAATGAAAATCATTCTCGGCTTTTTCCAAGAGTACGGCTCATTCAAAGTCTCAGGGTGCAAAGTTACATTGAAACCGTTTTTGTATTTTGCCTGCCCCATCGCCTTAAGACGGTGAGCCATCACCTCCGCATAACAGTTCTTGCAACCATCTGAAATCTTCGTGCAACCAGTCACCGGATTCCAAGTCGATTCAGTCCATTCAATTTTTGTTTGTGTCATATTTTAACAACCTCACCCTTTCACCCTGTTTTTCCATAATCCGGCTTCATAGATGGGTATGTTGTAAAAATTATCAGCTATATCGAATTCTCTGGGTGAAAATCTGACAAGAATTTTTGGTGTATATTTGGTGTTGTATGACTGAAGGCTTTTTTTTCTTCTGCTGTAACCGCTTTTCACTTCCAACGGGATAATGTTCCTTTCATAAACAGATAAAAAATCAATTTCAGCATCACTTTTGCTGCTCCAGTAAAAAAGTTCATTTTCTCCATATCGGAGAAGTTCCGATGCAACAAAATTTTCAACAACAGCACCATTATATTCGTTGAACAGAGCATCTTTTTCCAGTATCATTTTTGATGGAACATTTAACATTGCACCAAGAAGACCGACATCGTGGAAATAAGTTTTAAAAATCGAGAGATCGGCATACCCTGACATCGGCATTTTGGGAACCTTTAAGCAGTATGACAAATTTATAAGTCCCGCCTTTTCAAGCCATTCAATAGCGGTTCTGTACGCAGAAGATCTTGCAGAAGGGGTAATATCGGTGTACTTAAATTTTTTATTTTCTTTTGCAAGAATAGACGGGATCGTTTTCCAAACTTCACTTATCTTTATAGCTTCAGCTGCAGAAGAATATTTTGAAAAATCATTTTGATAAGCTTTAATAATTTCATTTTGGACTTCCCTCACTTTTTCAGGATCTTTTGTGTCCACCCATGTTTTTACAACCGCAGGCATGCCCCCGGTAAAAAGATATTTTCTGAAAAGCTCAAGCAACTGTTCGTGAATAACCAAAGAAGTAGTTTTTTCCGACAACTGCATTAAATGATCTGCAAGAATTTCATTACCTGAAGCAGAAATAAATTCAGCAAAAGAAAAAGAATGTAAATTAAGAAAGTTTACTTTGCCGACAGGGAAAGGACTTTTTTTATTTAAAGAAACACCAAGAAGTGAACCTGCTGCAACAATATTCATATCGGGTCGCTGTTCATCAAAGTATTTCAAAGAAGTTAAAGCATTGGGGCAGACCTGAATTTCATCAAAAACAACAAGAGTCTCCTTTTTTGAAATATCTTCTCCAAAATAGAGGGAAATTTGTTCTATCAGATAATCAGCAGACAAAGATTTTTCAAAAAGTTTCTGCAAATCAGGCTGTTCCTCAAAATTCAAATATATGGTGTTTTTATACATTGTTCTGCCAAACTCTTTGATCAGCCATGTCTTGCCAACCTGTCTTGCTCCCTGAATAATAAGAGGCTTTCTATCGGGCTTCTTTTTCCATTTGGAAAGCTCTTTCATAAGGTCTCTTTTCATGTTATCTCCAAAAAAATGCAGAAAATGATGCTCCTAATCTCCAAAAAAATGCAATTTTCACTATATATTATCTCCAAAAAAATGCAAATAATTTTGTTGATCAGTGTTTATACTCACCGATGATCTTCAATCCGGAGGCATTAAATGTGGGAAGTTCAGTGACATTTTGAGGGTCAAATCCTTGAGGTCCTCCCCAGTATATCCTGTTTTTCAGATTGCATCTTGTAAGACAAAGCCACCCCGAAATGAAAATATCGTAGTATCCGTTATCATTAATATCATCAATTGTAACAGTCTCAGGAGAAACAGAGGGAAGCGTTGTGCGGTTTTCAACACTCCAGCCGTTCTTACTGTTTTCTGTTCCCCAGTAAATATAAGATTCAAAAACACCCACAAACTCCTGAACACCGTTGACAAAAACAATGTCATTTATCCCATTGCCGTTAAGGTCTGCAACCCTTGCTTTCGCAACACCCACAGTTGGAAGTTCAAGTCTGTTGTTTATATCAAACCCGTTTTCACTTCCCCAGTAAATATAGGAATTTATCTTGTATCCGTCCCCCATCATTCCCGATCCGCTATACCTGTTTGTAATTATAACATCGATCCATCCGTCTTTATCAAGGTCAACAAGTTTTACATCAGATCCTCCCACTGTGGGGAATTCAACTCTGTTTTCAAGATCAAAACCATCGGGAGTTCCATAATAGAGATAGGAAACTGTGTGACGGTTCTCATCTGATTCACCTTCTTTTCTCTCTTTTACGGAAGCAAAAACAATGTCAATATATCCGCTTCCATTCACATCGGCAAAATCAACCCCCATTGCACCTATGGTTGGAAGTTCAATCCGGTTTTCAGGGGAATATCCATCGGCAGATCCCAGATAAATAAAAGAATTTATGTTTGTTGTAATACCATTGTCCATGTTTGAAAAAACAATGTCGGGAAATCCTTTGCACCCTATATCTGTGCATGGAAACACTTCTTCCTGCTCATCCGGCTCTTCCGTATCATCAGGAAATTCAAAACCTTCATCAATTTCTTCAAGAATATCGGTTGTCTCATCCGGTTCTTCATCATAGTCAGTGGTTTCATCCATTGTTTCATCCAAAACCTCAGTGTCTGACAAAATAGTGGAGGAATCATCAGTTTCAAATTCCGTAACATCGCCTGAAGTACAGCCGGAAAAAATTAAAACTGCTCCAAATAAAAAAGCATAAAATCTTAAAATCATTTATTTTACCTTACATACAAAAACCCTAAAGACCAAGCTCCTCAACCTTTTCTCTCATCCCTTTAAGAACAATATCGAGAAACTGTTCAAGATCAACCCCGAAATTTTCTGTTGCCGTTATCATCTGCTCTCTGTTTGCTCCCGCCGCAAATCTCTTTTCTTTGAACCTTTTCATTAGAAAAGAGACATCCATTTTCAAAATGCTTTTTTCCGGTGACATAAAAACTCCGGCAGTAACAAGCCCTGTTGCCGGATCTATCGCATAAAGAGCCTGGCCCATCTTTGTAGTTGCAGGAACATTTCCGGTATGCATAACTATGGCATCAAGTATTTCTTTATCCTCAAAACCTTCTTTTTTAAGCATATCCACCGTTATCTGTCCATGTTTGGAAAAATCATCTTTCGTATATTCATAATCAAGGTCATGAAGAAGTCCGGCAAGTGCCCACCTTTTTTCATCTTCCCCCAGAAATTTTGCAAAATTTTCCATTGCCGATTCAGTTGCAATGCAATGTTTGACGAGATTTTTATTTTTAAGATGTTTTTTCAGAAGCTCTAAAGCCTCGGACCTTTTCACATCACTCTCCATAACACCAAACAACAAATACTGCCTGAAAAATTACCAGAAAACAGAAACAATTGCAACTTAGAGAGTTTCTTGACAACAAAAATGTTTGGAGCATATTGAAATGATGATGTTTGTGGAGGAAAAATGAGACATATCATACTTGCTTCCGGTTCTCCAAGAAGACTGGAATTGCTTTCAGCATTCGGATTTCCCATTAAAGTGATAAAACCCGAGATTGAAGAAACTGTTGACCCTGCACTTCTACCGGAAGAGCTGGTGGTTTCTCTTGCTCTTAAAAAAGGGCAGTCTGTTGCAAAACTTACAGGAACAGAGAACCCTCTTTTAAGTGCCGACACTATCGTTGTGCTTGACAAAAAAATAATAAACAAACCCGAAAACAGAAAAGATGCTGTAAATATGATAAGCACCTTGAGCGGCAGAACACATACTGTTTTCACAGGAGTTTCTGTTTTTTATAAAGATATCATTGATCCATTTTTTGTAAAAAGTGAAGTTACATTCAAAAAACTCTCAGAAAATGAAATATCTGACTACTGCGATACAACGGAACCTTACGATAAAGCCGGTGCCTATGCTGTTCAGGGGGTTGGTTCATTTATGGTAAAAAGGATCAACGGCTCATATTCTAATGTTATCGGACTTCCTGTAAGCGAAGTTGTAGAGCATTTTCAAAAACTTGGTATTATAAAAGGATTGAAGCTGAAATCTCCCTGAAAAAAATCGTTTTTATCTGCCAAAAAAAATGAAATTTGACAAATCCTTTTTTTGAGCTAAATTGTATTGAAGAATATCATGCGTCGGAGGTGTGTTTTGACCGAAAAAAAACAAAAAATATTAATCATTGACGATGATGGAGAACTTCTTTCAACTCTTGTAAAATACTTTGAAATGAAAGGAGTTTCTGCTTCAGGTTTAAAAAGTGCTGAAGAAGCATTGAAAGTTATTGAAAAAGGAGCGAAGTTCGACCTTATGATAATTGATATTGTACTTCCCGGCATGAGCGGAGTTGATCTGTTAAAAATCATTAAAGAAAAGCAGCCCGATCAGAAAGTCATTGTTATGACAGGTATGCTTTCAATAGAAAACACCCTGAATGCTCTCAGAGAAGGAGCTGTAGAGTATCTCTTGAAACCTTTTTCCAGTCTTGAATATATCTGGAGTGTCATAGAAGAATATCTGTAGCGGAATACCTGCTAAAAGATCTTTAAATACCTGCTTTTTCTTTGAATTTTTCTAAAAAGTTATTTTCAATATTGTTCTTCATGCTTATGACCGCATTTTTATACGCCGTCTCATCACTTCTGCCATGCCCCACCCCGATCAAGTGATTTACTCCAAGAAGTAAAGCAGCTCCATAAAGGTTGTATTGGAACTTCATTAATGCTTCCCCAAAAATTCCTTTATAAAAAAAAGAGCTTAGTTTTTTCCATTTTGGAGGAGCTATTTTTGATTTCAGCAGTATATTTATTGCTTCATTGAGGCCTTCAACTGTTTTCAGAGCAACATTTCCTGTAAAAGCATCAGTTACTATAACATCAGCGTCCGGGTTTATAAAAATATCGCTCCCTTCAACAAAACCAATATAGTTTAATGAGGCTTTTTCTATGAGTTTTGCAGATTCAACAACAAGCTTACTTCCTTTATTCTCTTCAGAACCTATATTCAAAATACCTACTTTCGGCCTTTCCATACCAGTAAGCATTGAAGAATAGGCAGCCCCGAGAACGGCAAAATCTTTCATGTTGTCAGGCTTGGGTTCAATCGTTGCCCCCAGATCTAAAACAACCAGCTTGTGAGAAGCTACAGAAGGATAAACTGCAGCCAATGCCGGTCTGGAAACATTTTTCATAAGCCCGCTTTTAAAAAAAGCAGTTGCAACTATCGCACCGGTATTCCCTGCAGAAAAGAAGGCATCCCCTTCCCCACTAACAAGCAAGTCTATGGCTTTATGAATTGACGACCTTTGTTTTTTTCTGAAAGACGCTGCAGGAGGATCCTCCATAAGTATTTCATCTTCAGCATTTACAACATGCAGGTTTGATGGAACCGATCCTTTAACAGCAGCCTTTATTTCAGATTCACATCCAGTAAGAATGATCTTGAGGTTTCTGTGTTCTTTGCACAAAGCTGTAGCAACTTTGACAGGAACCTCCAGGGGACTGTCTCCCCCCATGGCATCAACTATAACAGTTGGGATCATTTAACTTTATTGATCCTGAAGGTCAACAACATCTTTTCCTCTGTAGCTGCCGCACGAAGCACAAACACGATGAGGAATCATTGTTTCTCCACATTTAGGACAGGATATTGTCTGAACAGGATTCATTTTCAAGTGTCCGCCTCTTCTTTTTCTTGAGCGGGCTCTGCAGTTTTTTCTTTTAGGAACAGCCATTTTAATTCTCCATCAATATAATTATGTCATACACCTTCTTTATCTCTGCAATTACATTTATAGTTGTTCATATTGCCCCCACATACCGGACAAATACCGGAACACATTTCTCCACAGCAAACGGAAGCGGGAATATTCATAACAAAAACATCTCTTAAAAAGGGCTCAAGATCAATATGGTCTCCACTGTAAAAATAGTCGGCCTCATCACATGAAACCTCGGGAAACAAGTGGAAATCCTCTGACACATCCGTCTCAACAGCTATCTCTTCAGCACATCTTGCACAAACGGTATCAAATTCAAAAGTACCGGCAAAAGAGAGCAAAACAGTTTCCCCGGCACGATAAAAATTTGTAGTTATATCAAATTTCTTCAGTTTTGTTCCAAAGTTAAAAACTTCATCCTTCATACATTCGTCAACCTTTCTTTTTTTTACAGAATCTGTTATTTCTGAAAGATAAAGCTTCATGACCTCAGTTCATGCACAAAAAAACAACAGTGCGAAATATAGTCCGATTAGGTTCTTTGTCAAGATAAAAGCCTGTTTGTGGAAACGGAAACTATATCTCAAGCTTCCTTGACGATTTCTATTTTTTCGGTTTAATGCTGAATTGAGCTTACGAGGTGGCAAATGTATCTGATCCATTTTTCTTTTTGCGGAAAAAAATATCACGGTTGGCAATTTCAGGAAAATGCTTTAACTGTTCAGGAAGTTCTTCACAAAGTGCTGGAACAGATATTCAAGATCAAACTGCCTTATCCTTACGGATGCTCAAGAACAGACACGGGAGTTCACGCTCTTGAGTTCCTTGCTACTTTACCTAATTTTTATGACATACCGGCCGACTCTCTTAAAAAAGGGCTCAATTCCCTACTGCCTGACGATATAAGAGTCTACAAAGTTGAAAAAAAAGAAGGTTTTAAAGATGCAAGAAAGCTTGTCGAAGGCAAACACTATCGTTATGTTGTGTGCACAAAAAAAGTTCCCTCTCCTTTTACATCATCACTTTCATGGCATTCACCATACCCGCTTGATGTACCCGAGATGAACAAAGCACTGCTCCATTTTGTGGGAACCCATGACTTTGCAAGCTTTATGTCTGCCGGAAGTGAAGTAAAAACAACAGTGAGAACTTTAAAATCTGCACGCATCTTTAAAACAGAAGATTACCTTATCTTTGATTTTCTTGGAACCGGATTTTTAAAGCACCAGATCAGAATAATGTGCGGAACGCTTGTAACAGTCGGAAGAGGGAGACTTGAAAGTGGAAGTATCCCCGGAATACTGAGCGGAAAAAACCGGGAACTTGCTCCCCATACAACCCTTCCAGGGAAAGGTCTTTATTTATACAAACTTTTTTTCTCCCTTGAAAAAACAAACTCTTATGTTTTTCCAGACTCATTTAAAGAAATAATCTGGTAGCTGGAATGTATTCTTTTAAAAACTTGTTCTATTATTGTTTTTTTTGTAGAATGGCTTTCCGTTTGTAACGGAGGAATAGAAATGGAAAGTAACAACAAGCTCGAAGAGGATTTTCTCAAGTTTCCCTATGAGCTTTTCAATGTAGTTTTTTCAAAGAAAAGTTTTGTAGATATAAGCCGGCTCAATGTTAAAACAACGGAAGAAGCCGAAAATTACATTAAAAACTACGGCTATGATCTTTCCAACCCTCAGGCAAAAGCTAAAATCACTGCCATTATTAATGAAGCTAAAAAGTTTTTACAAAGCTATCTGCTTGAAGATCCCGAAGAAAAATCTCCATCAATTGTAATTCCCCCTGACATTTTATATAACGATGACCCTTGCAGTCTTATTATAGCTGCTTCGCAAAAAGAAAAAACCCTTCATCAAGCATGGGCTTGTTCCATTCTCAGGGTAGCTCATGCAATAACTCATGTAGATAACGATCTCAGCAAATATTTTATGCCCGGAATAAAAAGGCAGATCTTTTCCAGGTTTATGGAGCACCTTCATGTTACAAGAAAAGGGGAATACATTCTTGGCAACGGGAAAGAGGGAGACGCGGCACTGAAGCTTAAAATGTTTGAAATGAAAAATGAAAAAAGCCGTGAAAGTCTTATTATGAAACTTCTTCATAAAGCGGAAAATGTTGCATCAGATGTTTTTGACAGAATAGGTGTCAGAATAGTAACATTTCGCAAACTTGATGTTATTATGGTGCTGAAATATCTTTCTGTAAATCATGTTATTTCATTTGCCAACATTAAGCCGAGCAGAACCAGAAACAATCTTATAAATGTTCCTCATTTTCTTCAAGGAATAGAAGAACTGCAAACACACGATCTTTCAAGCTGGACCGAAAAAAAGGTTGCAGATTTTCTTGAAAAGTACCTGCAGCTGCCACCTGAAGAAAAGGCCAAGGAAACAGACAAAATAATCCGGGAAAACAACCCGTACTCATCAACAATGTACTCTTCTGTTCAAATAACTGTCAGACAGCTTATCACCATCAACGATCCTTTCAATCTCAATCTTATTTACAGATTTTTCTTTCCTTTTGAAATACAGATACTTGATGAGGAAAGTTATATTGAAAGCCGAACCGGCAGAGCCAGCCATGAGGAATACAAAAAGGGACAAATCTTGTCTGTCAGAAAAAGAGTACTTAAAAATGTTTTGAAATATCACAGAAATCACCTGTGGGAAAACAATTGTAATGGAGGTAAAAATGAAACTTGAAAACAAAAAAATCTTAATGATCATCTCTCCTTCAAACTTTAGAGATGAAGAGTTTGAGATCCCTTACAAAAAATTTATTGAAAATGGTGCTGATGTAACAGTCGCAAGTCTTAAAAAAGGGATCGCAAAAGGGATGTTTGGAGCAGAATTTGATGTAAAAACAATTCTTTCTGAAGTCAATGAAAAGGATTATGACGGCATAGTTTTTGTAGGAGGAGCCGGTGTTCCTGATGTAAGAGCTGACCTCAGAGCTATTGAAATCGCTAAAAACAGTACCGACAGAAAAGTTCTTGCCGCTATTTGCTGGGCTCCGACAATACTTGCTAAAGCAGGGGCGGTTAAAGGAAAGAAAACTACTGTGTGGCTTGGTGACGACCCTGAATATAACATGAAAACAAGTGAAGTTATGACAAGTTTCGGAGCAGAGTTTTCCGGCGGAAGTGTTGTTGAAGATGACAACATTATTACTGGAAACGGGCCTGATGCTGCTGAAGAGTTTGCCCAGAAAATTATTTTAAAACTATCAAGTTGACAGGTAAAACATGCACTTTTTTGTAACATTTGTTTACGAAATTCTTGAAACAACAGAAAACTACAACTCCGAATTTATTCATAACGAACTTGAAGAACTTGGTCTTAGCAACCTTGTAAAGGTTTGTGAAGATGATATTCATAGTCTGCCCAGACAACTGTATGTCGGAGAATATAAGTTCACCGATAAAAACGACCTGAAAAATGTTCTTTATACTGAAATTAGAAAATTGTTCGAGCAAAATGGAGTACGGGCTACTATTTTTATATCGGTAAGCAAAGATTCAACTTTCGGAGTTACATCAATTTAGCTTGATATTATAACATACTGTGTTATAGTATTTTATGTTAAGAGTTGTTGATTATCATCAATTAAAAAACAGAGGTTTATTTATGGGTTTAAAAAAACCGCCTTTCCTTTTAAAACACATTTTTTTGATCTTGGCTGTTATCTCTATCACTCTTGTGCTCTCTCTTTTAGCCTCTCCTTCAAAAGACCCGGAGACAGCAAAAATATCAGCAGAGGGTCCGACAGAAAATGTTAAAGAGGAGGATAAACAAAACATGGTCTACATCAACCAGAGAAAAAGCATGGTTAATAATCAGATCATCGCCAGAGGAATATCCAACGCTGATGTGATTAACGCAATGTTAAAAGTACCAAGAGAAGAATTTGTCCTTGCTGAAATGAAACAGTACGCCCATCTTGACAGACCTCTTCCGATAGCAGCAGGACAAACTATTTCACAACCTTATATTGTCGCTATTATGACAGAGCTTCTTGAACCCTCAAAAAATGACAGAGTGCTTGAAATAGGGGCAGGATCGGGATATCAGGCAGCTGTTCTTGCAGAAATTGTAAAAGAGGTCTATACCATAGAAATAATAGAAGAGCTTTCAAAAGTTGCTGCTGAAAATCTTAAAAAAACCGGCTATAACAATGTTTATGTTAAACATGGGGACGGATATAAAGGTTGGAAAGAAAAAGCTCCTTTTGATTCCATAATTATAACCGCTGCAGTCAAAGAAATACCTCAACCGCTTATAGATCAACTAAAAGAAGGGGGGAAAGTCATACTCCCGAAAGGAGATCCCCGCTCATATCAGAATCTTGTACTTGGAATAAAAAAAGATGGTAAAATAGAGGAGGTGTCGATAACTCCCGTCCGATTTGTCCCAATGACAGGAGAAGCTTTATCAAAATAACCTGTTAAACAGAAAGTTAAATTTTGATCACTCAACATTATTATTTCTTACAAAATAATCGTTCTTGATAAGAAGAGATTCTTTTTTTGCTTCAAGAATATCAGAAACTACCATTTCTTCTGTCATTTGCTCAAGGGTGATTTCCGGTTTCCAACCAAGCTTCTCAAATGCTTTTGAAGCATCTCCCTGAAGTATGTCAACTTCGGTCGGTCTGAAATATTTAGGATCTATTTTAACTAAAGTATCGCCTTCCTTAATTTTTATCTCTGTACAGCCTATAATTTCTTCAAGTTTTTCCCGATTTACGGACTTTACAAAACCTGTCTCGTCCCTTCCTTCTCCTTTGAACCCAACCTCTATACCGACAACGGTAAAAGAATTTTTTACAAAATCCCTTATTGTCATCGTTTTTCCTGTGGCTATTACAAAATCATCAGGTTCATCCTGCTGAAGCATCAACCACATCGCTTCCGCATAATCTTTGGCATGTCCCCAGTCCCTTTTTGCATCAAGGTTTCCAAGATAAAGCGTCTGCTGTAAACCGAGAGCAATTCTTGCTGCAGCTCTTGTTATCTTTCTTGTTACAAAAGTTTCACCTCTTCTTGGTGATTCGTGGTTGAAAAGAATACCGTTACTTGCATGAATACCGTAAGCTTCACGATAGTTGACAGTTATCCAGTATCCGTAAAGTTTTGCCGCACCATAAGGACTTCTCGGATAAAACGGTGTTTTTTCATTCTGAGGAACAACGCTCGCCTTACCGTAAAGCTCGGAAGTTGATGCCTGATAAAACCTTGTCTTCTTTTCAAGACCAAGGATCCTTATCCCTTCAAGCAGCCTTAAAGTTCCAAGAGCATCGGCATTTCCTGTATATTCAGCTGTTTCAAAAGAAACCTTTACATGTGACTGTGCTGCAAGATTATATATTTCATCGGGCTGAACCTCCTGCATTATTCTTATAAGATTCGTAGCATCAGTCAGATCACCATAGTGGAGCTTGAACCTCACATTTGATTCATGAAGATCCTGATAAAGATGGTCAACTCTCTCAGTATTAAAAAGAGAACTTCTCCTTTTTATACCGTGAACGATATACCCCTTCTCAAGGAGCAATTCCGCAAGATAAGAACCATCCTGCCCTGTAATACCTGTTATTAACGCAGTCTTTGTCATATTTCATCTCCTCTAAAAATCTCACTCAAGTATAGAACTATATAAAACAAAGTCAAAAACCATTTCAGTTTTTCACATTTTCCCAACCATAAATTGGCAAAAAATCACATTTTCCGAAGATGTCAAGTGAACAGTTAGGCGTGAAACGTGAGACGTGAGACGTGGATAAGAGAGGGCTGGGAGAGTTCTTTCCGCTAAAGAAATTTCTTGAAAATACCGAGTATTCCCTGTGCCCAGGGGACTCTGTGGCTTGTTCCCGCTGCTTTTTCAAGTGTATGTTTGTTATCCTGATACCACTGATAACTTTTTATGAGTGCCTGTGCTTCATCGAATTTCGGATTCCAGCCCAAAGTTTTCTGAAGTTTTTCAACTGAAACAAAGCTGTCTTTATGTGCAGTTCCATATACCCATTTGTAAAGGGGCGATATGCGGAGCCACTCAAAAAGGGTGAGTGCAGGAATTACAAGCCACACCGGAGTATGAAGAATTCTTGATCCGCTTCCTGCATATTCACAAAGTGCACCGAGATAATCATTTGCCG
>SLOD01000185.1 GCA_007132725.1 Candidatus Sumerlaeota bacterium | reverse complement strand
GAGCTGTTAAAATAAATCCTGAACTTCCTGAAGTGAGGAATATGCTTGCTGTTCTTGCGATGGAAATAGAAGATTACCGTACTGCAAAAGAACATCTTGAGTTTGCTCTTGGAATAAATCCTGCTTTTTTTTCTGCAAAAGTCAATCTTGCTATTGCATATAAGGGACTGGAAGAGTATGAAAAATCAAGGAACATCCTGGATGAACTTGATAAAAACAAAAACATTCCCGATGATATCAGAGTGGCGGTTATTTTTAATCTCGGTATACTTTTTCTTGATGCCGATGTATATGGTGATAACAGTCTGGAAAGATTTGATATTGCAGTTGAATATTTCAACAGATACTTGGATCTGACAAAGAAATCTCCCGATTTCAGAAAGAAAAAAGCTCAAATAGATGAATATATTAAAGAAGCAGAAAATGAAAAAAGGAGACTGGAACTTTTCATAAGAACACAGGAGCGGATACAGGCCCGTCAAAAGGCTGCGGAAGAAGAGCACAAACTTTTTCTTAAAAATAAAGAAGCGGCTTTTAAAAAGGCGGTTGAAGAAGACAGTTATGAAGGATGGAAAGAGTATCTTGAAAATTTTCCGGTACTGGGTCCTGATGACAAACTCAGTAATGCTGCAAAAGCCAGATTTGAAGAGATAAAGAGTAAAATGCCGGAAGTTATTGAAAAAGATAATGAAAGTGTTCCCGAAGAGGCAGAAGGTGAAGAAAATAAAATTAAAAACTCTGTGGTTGAATAAATAAATGATTTCCAATGGTTGTTGATGTGGCAGCAGGAATGTGAAAAAAAAAAGACATTATTGATGACAAAAAGTTTGATTTAACTATAATGGTTGAGTATTTTTTTGTTATGTTGGAGAGACGGTTTTTGAGGGTTTTTAAATTTATTCTACTGGTTATAATGATAGTGATTCCTTCAGGGCAAATATTTTCCCAAAAAGGGAGAGGCATTGTACTTGAAGAAATTGAGATAAAAGGAAGAATTCAAAAACCGGAAGCGATGTATTTTCTTTCAAGATCAAGGTTTACATATAGGACTCTTGATCTTGATGTAAGCTTTATGGATAAGGTTGAGAAAGCACTCCATGTAGAGGATGCTTTCTGAAGTATATTTATTTTTTTTGGAGGTATTGACATGCAAGTTTTCGCAGATTTCTATCGTTCAGGTGGAGTTTTCATGCACTTTATTGCTCTTTGTGCACTTTACATCATTTCTGTATCTGTGTACAAATTCATTTTTCTTTTGGTGAAGTTTAACACCAATGGTGCTAACCTTATGAAACAGATCCAAAAGCTGGTTATGGCTAACAATGTTGACAAAGCCATTAAACTTTGTACCGCTGCCGGAGATGCAGCTCTTGCCAATGTTATGAAAGCTGGTCTTTCAAGAGCGAACAGAGGTGAGCTTGAGATCCAGAACGCTATGGAAGAAGCCACTTTGGAAGTTACACCGAAAATCATAAAGCTTGTTGACACAATTTTTGCTGCGTCAAGTACTGCAACAATGCTTGGTCTTCTTGGAACGATTTTTGGACTTATTCAGGCTTTTGAAGCTGTTGCCCATGCTGCTCCCGAACAAAAATCAGCTATGCTCGCAAGCGGTATCGCTATAGCTATGAACACTACCGGTTTCGGACTGATCGTTGCTATTCCAGGGACAGTTCTCACAGTTGTTATTAAGGGTTTTGCAAACAGGATACTTGATGATATGGATCTCTATTCTGTTAAGCTGGTCAATCTGCTTGTAAGCAGAGAAAAAGGTGCCGCTGAATAAAAAAATTTAACTAGGAGGACAGCTTATGGCTAAGAAAAAGAGAAGAGGCGTTTCGGCTATGCAGGAGATAAACATGAAGCCGGCCATGAACCTTATTCTCATTCTAATTCCACTCCTTCTTACATCTATGGAAGCGGTCAGAATAGCGGTGATCAATGTTTCAACACCGCAAATAGGTCCTGCATCGGAGGCAACGCCTCCTGATACCAGGCCGGAAGACAGACCACTTAAACTCACGATTGCTCTTACTAACAGGGGAATTACGGTCTTTGCCAGAGATCAGGTCGTAGAAAACAGTGACGACCCTCTGGGACCAACGCTTCCAAAAATAGAAGGACAGGAAGAAGATGCTGATGGAAACATGGTAAACGCTATGGTCTATGATATTGACAAGCTTAGAGAAATGCTGGTTGATTTTAAAGAGGCCAATCCTGCAGAGGAAAATATAATAATAACCGCAGAGCCCAACATAAAATTCAAAGATATTGTTACTATCATGGATGTCTCAAGAGAGATGGAGGACGGGGAAAGAAGAAGAAGTCTTTTTCCTCAGGTTGTGCTTAGTGCCGGTGTAGCTTAAGGGGGATAAAAATGACTGAAGAAAGAAAGAACTATGAGTTAATCCCCGAAAATTATGAAGAGGAAATGCTTAAACGCAAAAAAGCCTCTAAAAAATCAAAGGGGAAAATCTCTGATTCAGGAGATGTAAATATAAACTCTCTGATGGATATTTTGACGATTTTGCTGGTTTTTCTTCTCAAAAGCTATGCTACAGATCCGATCAATATTACACCTACGGCAGATCTTGAGCTTGTTCGCTCTACATCTCTTTTACAACCGGAGGCAACTGTTGCTGTGACTGTTTCAAAGGCTGCTATAGTTGTTGACAACAGACCGGTACTTGTTCTTAAAGACGGTAGAGTTGAAGCATCGCAAAAAAGAGGCGGAGAAGATGGTTTTTTTATAATTCCCCTTAACAGGGAGTTAGTGGATGCCGCTGAAAGAAAGAGAAGATTGGCAAGTGTTAATCCTTCTGTGACATTTGATGGAGTTTGTACTATTATCATGGATGGAGACACGCCGTATCGTCTGCTAACAGAGATTATGTATACCGCTGGACAGGCAGAGTTCCAGAACTTTAAGTTTGCAACGATTTCGTTGGAGAGTTGATAATTATTTTAGCTTGTATTATGGCCGGCTCAAGTGCCGGCCATAATTTTTTGATTGAAAAAATATGATTGTACTTCAAGGGGTTGTCTATGACTCAGGAAAATCCAAAAAAAGTACTTAGAGTCGGTGTAATATACAATGGCAAAATACTTGATGAACAAATTTTCAGAAAACCGGAAACAGTATTTATAGGGGATTCGGAAAGATCCCATTTTGTCGTTCCCTCATCGTCTTTGCCAAGCAAGATCCCGATATTTTACTTTAAATCGGGACGTTATGAGCTTGTTGTCATGAAAAACATGACTGGCAAAGTTTTCCTCAAAGGAAAAGTCATTGAAATTGAGGAAGTTGTAAAGAAAGGGATGCTTAAAAAACGGGGTAATGCCTACATTCTCCCTCTTTCCCTGGATTCAAGAGGGAAAGTTATGGTAGGGAGTGCAATTGTACTTTTTCAATTTATTACACCTCCGCCCAAACCACCTAAACTGAGGCTTCCTAAGTCCATAAGGGGTTCTTGGACTCAGAGGTTGGACTGGCCTTTTATATCCATCTTGTCGGTATGTTTGATAGGAGGATTCCTGTTCTTCGGGATTTATTTGCCGGGTATTCCGGCTCCGGAGGTTGATCTGGCAAGAATTCCCAACAGATTTGCCCAGCTTATTGTTCCTAAAATGGAAGATCTTGAATCGTTAAGAGAGAGAGAAGATACAGTTTCCATGGAAGATACAGGAACACAGGTGTCTACGGCTAAAAAAGAGGAGGAAAAGGCTCGCAAAGAACCCAAAAGATCTGATAAACCCCGGGATGCTGCAACCATTCAGAAAGAAGAGTCTATCAGAAGAGCTGAAATGCAGGCAAGAGTAGCTGGAAAAGGTCTTCTTAGAATAATCGGTTCTGTTGGAGAAAGTGGAGAAGGTGGTATTATATCCGATGTTCTTGGAGACGGAGCTAAAGATAGAGATATAGATACGGCTCTTGCCGGGATAAAGCAGATAGGTGTTGCGACAAGCTCGACACAGAGAAGCAGGAAAGGTGATATTGATGCAACTGAAACTGCCAGATTGGAAGGACTTGATGTTAAAAAATCTGATGGAGAAATAGGAGTAGCAGCCAGAAAAGAAAGGGCCATCATTGCAAAAACAACCATAGAGGCGCCTGAAATAGATGGAGCTGTTGACTCTTCCAGCATTTCTCAAGTTGTAAGAAGGAATCAGGCAGCCATAAGAAGGTGTTATGAACGGGAGCTTAATGCAAATCCTGATCTGAGAGGAAAAGTTGCAGTTACAATAATAATTAATGAACAAGGGCGTATTCAGATGGCCGATATAAGTGAAGACACGGTTGGGAGCCCGGCTGTGTCCAAGTGCATTGTAGGGGTTGTAAACAGATGGAGATTCCCCAGACCTGAAGGTGGTCCGGCAAGTGTTACTATTCCGTTTGTTTTTTCATCCTCTAACTAGGGTGGGGAGGACAGTCCAATGATAAAAATGCTGTCAGCTATATTACTTTTTGTTTTCTTCACCTGTGTTTATGCGGATGAAAACGATCGGAAAATATCGGCAAAAGAAATACAAAGAGAGTCAGATAGTTTAGCAGAGAAAATACTGGAAATTGAAGAAAAAATAGAAGAACTCAGTGAAGAATCGGTAAAAGAACGTGATATCAGGTGGAAAGTTTGTCTTGATGACCATCTTGCATCAGTAAAAGGGGTTGCTGCAAGTGCAGTAAGTGCACAGACTAGACTATCAGAGTTGTTAGCTGCGGAAAAGACCGAAGAAGCATACAATCAACTTATACTTTTGAGAGGTTTGGCCGAGTCCGCAGAAAGGTCAATGAACGATTCACACTCATGCGAAAGACAGTTAACCAGAGTGAGTTCTGATACCCACATAGAGGTGGAGGTGGACAAAGCTGTTGCCGGCATAGTTAGAAAAGATGGTGTAAGTGATGCCATGGGAGTTGATTTTTCCAGTGAGTTTGTAGCTGATGGTGATAAGAGTGCCATTTCCGGTTCAGACAGAGCAGATGCAGCAGGGACTGATCGCAGTGATGTGCCTGAAGATACTCCCGAAGAAGCTGGCGGAGCAAGTAGATCTGAAAGAGAGGCAGTGGACTTTATTGATATTCCTGAAACAGATGAAGCTAGTCCAACCAGATAAATAATATTTTAAGAGATTTTGTTTAGTGAAATAAGGAAAGGAAGCGGGTTTGAACAGATACCGGTTTTGTTGCTGTATATGTAAAGTGTTGGTATTGTTATTGATCAGTGTTGCTGCTCTTTCCGCTCAAACATCCGGCCAGCAGAAAGGTTTTATGATTTCAGAGAACACAGTGCTGAATGTCGGTTTGTCAATTACTCCTGAATTCGAGTCTAACATAACAAGAGCATCTAAAGATTCCACTGTTGAGGATATTCTTAATGATCCGGGAAACCCTAGGCCGATAGGACCTTATTATGACCTTATTATGCATTACTCTCCGTCTCTGAGAATAAAACTTGATGACAGTAATAAAACTTTGGGTATGTCTCTATTGTTTGATTACAACCACTATCTGGGTCTTGACGATTCTGCTGCATCTAAAAGACTTTCAGATCTTGATATCAAATCTAATATGCTTGGAGAATTTAATAAAAACGGTCTGCTGGGTTTTGATGTTTTAAACAGTTTTTCAAGGTCCGCCAATCCTGAAGGTCAGGATATGTCAGGCAGATATAAAAATATCCTTAATAAACTTAATCTTGGCCTCAACTTAAATAATCTGCAAGAGACTCTTTATCTTTCGATACAAGGCGGGGTAGATGTTAACTACTACGAAGATTCAAGAAGCAAAGAGCAATATAAGGATTACAACTATTACTCACTTGTGGGAGAAATTTTCGGAAGATGGAAGTTTCTGCCAAGAACTATGATTTTTCTAAGAGGGTCATACAGATTTCAGGATTATTATGAATCAAGGATCAGAGAAGATTCCCGTTCAATGCCCGTTAACGCTTTTGCCGGTTTAATTGGGCAAGTTACACCGTTTATTTCTGCGAAGATCTCAGGGGGATATTCTGCTTCCTTTGGGGCAACAGTAAAACATGATTATAATGCCAATGCGGAACTGGTTTTTAAAAACCAGGATAGAACTTTTTTAAATGTGGGATATCTAAAAAATTTACGACCGTCTGCTTACTACCAGTATTACTCTACCCACAGGCTGTATACTAATTTTAAGCAGAAATTTGCTAGACAGTTTTTGGCAAAACTTGATTTCAGTTTTTCATTTGTTGATTATGGAGAATCCATAGAGTTTAACAGCGGTTATAATTATGATGATAACTTGGAGGCCTATGTTAAAGATACCTCGGGGATGGATGGAGGAACCCTTACTCACATAGTAAGTGTCCCGTCCTCAAAGAGAAAAGATAAAATACTGCTTGTTAATCCATCTCTTTCATATAATATTCTTTATTGGTTAGGTTTGAAACTGTCTTATGAATTTGAGTACAGAATATCAAATTATACCAGAGAAACCCGTATCAGTTGGGATGATGATCTTGATCCGGACAGAAATTATGACAGAAGAACAGTATTGTTCCATGATTTTATAAATCATAAAGTTCTTCTCACTTTTGCGGTAGATTATTAATGCCGGCCATGAAAGTTTTTGCAGCGATAACATTTTTTGCAATTTTTGTTTCGTGCACCATAAGAGTGGGGGGCAAACAGCCCGAGATTAAAAAAGAAGGATACTCCCGTATTTTGTCTGAAAGTAGTACAGACGATATATTTTCACATATAGGTCCGGGAGATGTACTTAAGATCACTGTCTATGGAGAAAAGGATCTTACGGGGTCATATCAAGTCAGCCTTGACAATACTTTGATGTTTCCATTCATAGGAGAGCTTTCTGTTGCTGGGTTGAATACCACTTCTCTTGCTATGAAAATTGCGGATAGATTAAGATCAGGTTACCTCGTAGATCCACAGGTGGTTGTCTTCATAGAGGAGTTTGTCAGCAAGAGGATCTTTGTTCTTGGACAGGTTAAAAAAGCGGGAAACTTTCCTATGAGAAACATAATGAGTGTTATAGAAGCTATTTCTCTGGCAGGAGGATTTACCGATTTTGCTGATATAAACAATGTGGTTGTCACCAGAAAAGGTAATGGGGACAAAGAAATAAGATTTGTTATAAATATCAGGTCGATAGTTAACGGTCTGGAAGAAAATTTTTATTTAAAGCCGGGTGATATTATATATGTCAGGGAAAGGTTTTTCTAGTGTACGAGAAAGAAATTGACCTCAAACAACTGCTGTCCCTTTTAAGGAAGCATCTTCCGGTTTTTACCGGGGTTATAATAGTTGTGCTTTCTCTTACAGTAATATATATACAGAGAGCAAAAATTGTATATTCCGCTACAGCTACTGTTGAAATTGAGCCTCAGACATCAAATATTCTGGGATCCGGCATGGAGGTGGTGACAAGTGGAACTCAAGGTTACTACTGGTCAAACAAAGAGTATTACGCTACACAGTATGAAATTATTCAAAGCAGAGCTGTCAGTCAGAAGGTTCTTGATATTCTTCCCGGTGAAAATGTGCTTCATTTTTT
>SLOD01000093.1 GCA_007132725.1 Candidatus Sumerlaeota bacterium | reverse complement strand
CTCCTCCTGTTTTTTAACGAGGTTGACTCCTCCTTTTTGAACTCGCTAAAAGCAATTGAAACCAATATCCAAAACACACTCCCTGACTGTTTCAAAATCCTTTTTGAACTCGCTAAAAGCAATTGAAACGACCTTACATATAATAATGTTGTTGTAGGCACGCCAACTTTTTGAACTCGCTAAAAGCAATTGAAACGATCTGGATAAATGGTTGTTGCTACAGTTCAATGAGCTTTTTGAACTCGCTAAAAGCAATTGAAACTCGGATGGAATAGGCATTTGAAGTAATTCTTTTAACTTTTTGAACTCGCTAAAAGCAATTGAAACACCTGTTCCGCCTCTTTAATCTGGTTCTGCAGTTGCCTTTTTGAACTCGCTAAAAGCAATTGAAACTTGGTTGCGGAGTTTTACGCATACGCTCGATAAATCTTTTTGAACTCGCTAAAAGCAATTGAAACATGTTTGGAATTGGTACCTCTGTTAATGCTCTCATACTTTTTGAACTCGCTAAAAGCAATTGAAACAGCGGACGGAGTTAATGTTCCTACACACTTTGCTGTCTTTTTGAACTCGCTAAAAGCAATTGAAACGGAGCTTCGTAAAGACCTTCGAGCGTGACCTCTGTTCTTTTTGAACTCGCTAAAAGCAATTGAAACCCGATACGCCTTATATTTCGCAGAGTTATACAAGTTCTTTCTGAACTCGCTAAAAGCAATTGAAACAAATGTCCATTGTCGTAAGCAACTCCGACTGTCAAACTTTCTGAACTCGCTAAAAGCAATTGAAACTTCCTTGATAGACGGGGGTTGTTTTGATTAAGATTGACTTTCTGAACTCGCTAAAAGCAATTGAAACTGTTCAATTTTCAGTAGCTCAAGCCCGGATTTTAATTCCATTGATTTTTTGTCGTAGAGAAAAATACATTACAACAAGGATTGAAATAGGGGGTTTTTTTGATATAATAAACGAAGGAATACAAGGTTTTTTATTGATTTAATGATATGTCGGGGGTTTTTATGAAAAAAATTTCAGTGTTTTTGTTGGTTGTCTTTTTTTTACTTGGATGTGGAAATGATATTAAATTCCAGACTGCTCCTAATGAAAGATCGGATGAAGAACACACAGATGAAATGCCTGACCAAAGAACCGATGATGAAACACAGGATAAAGAATCTGTTGATGAAAAACCGGATGAAGAAATAGACGATACAGACATAGATACTGAACCCGGCACTGACACCGATACCGATACCGACACTGACACCGATACCGATCCCGACACTGGTAACGATACAGATGACATCAATGATGCAGATCCGGATCCGGGTATGGATTGCCTGGCCAACGGCGGATTCTGTGAATGGGGTGCCATCTGCTGGAATCCAAGTTATCATGCTGCACCACAGTATACCGGCTGTGACAACTGGTTTATTTGTTGTCTGCCAAATTAAGCGGGCGAAAAAAACCATCGGAGCCGAAAAGCCATTTTAATAGGGGCTGGGGGGATTAGGAGAGACGTGGAACGTGAAACGTGGATAAGAGAGGGGCGGGTGGATTAAAGAAGCTGAAAAGATTTGAAGTAATTATCATTGATTTATATATCCTGAAACATAAAATAATAATGAACAGAATGAATCAGTACGACAAAATAGGTCGGGAGTCTTGAGTATAATGGGTGTTGATTGGTGGAGGGTGAAATGGAAGAATATATTACAGTTCTAAAGCAAATTAAATCTGAAATTCTTAGCAGTCGTTATCTTATTGCAAAAGTGGCTAACAGGGAGCTTTTAAATCTCTATTTCAAGGTTGGCAAAGTAGTGTCGGAAAAAGCAGCATCCGGGAAATGGGGTAGCGGAACAATTAAAAACCTTTCAGATGATCTACAAAGTGAACTCAAGGGACTTAGAGGTTTTTCTCCAACAAATATTAAGCGGATGAAACAATTTTATGAAGCTTGGGAACCATATTTTTTAATTAGTCCGTTGCCAACGAACCAATTAGAAAACAACTCAGATAAAACAGGAATAATTGAAATTAGTCCGTCACCGACGGACCAATTGAAATTGGAAAAAAGTTCGTTGATGACGAACCAATTTGTTGAGAAGTTTCTGCTTGTGAGTTTTACGGCTCATTATGAAATACTTTAAAAGGTAAAAAAACTTGATGAAAGGATTTTTTACATTGTTAAAAATGCGGAGGAGTTCTGGAGTGTTGAAACGCTCAAACACAAGATAAAGAACAATCTTTTTGAAAAAGAGAAAAAGCTTCTGGCAAACTTCAAGAAAACTCTGCCACCTGAAATGACACACAAGGCATTGGCATCATTTCGTGACCATTATCTTCTTGATTACATTGCGTTATCTGATGAAGAAAGTGAAAGCGAAAGAGTTCTTGAAAGTGAAATTGTCCACAATATTAAAAAATTCATGCTGTCTCTCGGATCAGATTTTTCCTTTATTTCAAACCAGTACAGAATAATTGTGGAAGAAGAAGAATATTTCATTGATCTCCTTTTCTATCATAGAGGGTTACAGGCACTCGTTGCATTTGAACTTAAAACAGGCAGGTTTAAACCTGAATATCTTGGAAAAATGAATTTTTATCTTTCAGCACTTGATGAATATGTAAAAAAAGAACATGAAAATCCTTCAATCGGAATAATTCTCTGTAAAGATAAAAAAGATACGGTCGTTGAATTTGCATTTAGAAATGTCAATAAAGCAATGGGAGTTGCCACTTATGAAACAAGTGAAAAGCTGCCAGAGAAATATAGAAATATTCTGCCAGACGCTTCGGCATTAAAGGAGATTTTGTAATTAAAAGTAAACGAATTAAGGAAATACAGAATCCCCTAAATCCCCTTTCACAAGGGGACTTAGGATAACTGAATAACTCCCCTAACCCCCTTCGTCGGGGAAAACGCTCCACTGGAGCCTTTCCCTTGTCCGCCTCAGTAAAAAAGAGGGGGATAAGACAGCTCCCTCTCTTTGTGAAAGAGAGGGTTGGGGAGAGTTCTTTCCTCCCCCTTGTTAAAGGGGGCTGGGGGGATTAGGAGAGACGTGAAACGTGAGACGTGGAACGTGAAATGTGAGACGTGGATAAGAGAGGGTTGGGGGGCATAAGAACTATTATAAACCTTTTGACTTTTTTGTTGTGTTACATAAGATGAAATTGATGAAGGTGTTTTGGGAATGTTTATCTTTATTTTTTTGAGAGGTTCGCTATGAAAAAGATTTTTACAGTTTTACTTATGTCTTTGTTTCTTTTGACTTTTCTTTCCTGCGGTTCTGATGATGATATGGAAGAGGGTAAGGGAGGAGAAGATGTCAATGGGGAAGAGGAGAGTGATGATCAGGGGGACGGACCTGTGTGCGGAAACAATATAATTGAAGAAGGAGAGGTGTGTGACGGAAATGCAAAAGCATGTGGGGATCTAGATAGTTCCTATATAGGAGGAATTGCTGTCTGTCTTGAAGATTGTTCAGGGTATGATTTTTCTGATTGCAGAGAAGAAGAAGATCCTCATAACCCCACTTCAAATGTCCTTTGCTGGGATACTTACCTTTGTGTCGTAAGCTGTAAGGAAGATCAGGAATGTGAAAATGAATGTCTAAGTAATGCAAGTGATGAAGCCAAAAATTTATATAATATTATGATGAACTGTGTTAATACCCATTGTTCAGGAGCGTCAGATTTTCCTCAATGTGTTCAGGATAACTGTGCTGAAGAGAGAGATAGTTGTTTACAGCACTTTGAACCGGCAGCACCGGGAACCTGTATGGCGATTATTGAATGCCAACAACAGTGTCCTCAGGGAGATCAGGGATGTCTTCAAAGTTGTGTCAATCAGGGAAATGAACAAGGCCAGAAACTGTACAACGATTATTTAGACTGTGTCAATGGTTGCGGTGGAGATCAAACTTGTGTGGATCAGCAATGTACTCAACAGGCGCAGGCTTGTGCTAATGATAAATAAATAATTCTATTATTTTGATGATTTAGGTTTTCTTTTCTGAGGTTTCTTCTCTTTTTCAGGAGCTTTTTTCTCACCTTCACTTTTTTCTTCCGGAATTCTCCAAAGATATATCATATATGGAGCACCTTCATGTCTGACAGTCATTTCTTTTTCAGGTTCCCAGTCACCCATGTCAAAAGCGTGGGAAACAATTCTTGCCCCGGGACGCAGTTGTTTTTTAAGGTTGGGTTTTACTTTAAGATTAACACTGGGAAGAAGGTAGAGAGTTACAACGGTTGCTTCTGAAACATCAGCATCAAGCACATTGCCCTCTTTTATAGTGACAAGTTTTTCAACTTTGTTCTTTTTTACATTTTCTTTCGATTCTCTAACTCTTTCAGGATCAAGGTCTATACCTACACCTTTAACTCCGTACTTTTTAGCAGCGGTAACAACGATTCTTCCGTCTCCGCAACCAAGGTCGTAAACGACATCGCCTTTTTTTACCTCAGCAAGTTTAAGCATCGCTTCTACGACAGGTTGAGGTGTCGGTACATAAGGAACATCAAGTTCTATATTTGCACTTGATCTGTAAGCTCTTGTAGGACGAACCTCAATGCCTTCTTCTTCAGCATCAGAAGCAAAAAAAGGCATAGAGAACACCATGACAAACACAAAAACAAATGTCTTTGACCAAAAATTAAAATTCTTCATAAAATCCTCCAAAATTTATGTGTGACAATCAAGTATCAAACATCGGTTAAATCATTATCGTAAAAAAAACTGATTTATCAATAAAAAAAAGTTTATCTTTTCTATGTCAGTCTTTCTCTTTTCTTTTTCAAATGGTTATCAACAAATAGTGCAACAACACCGGTTATCATGACAATTACGCTGACAACAGCCCCCTTCCCTGTGTAAAGAAGAGAGCTTCTGAGCATATAGACACAGAACAGTATGAACAATACGGGAGTGAATGGGTATAGAGGCACATTAAAAGGACGGTTTTTTTGAGGATTTTTTAGACGGAGAACAAACAAAGATATTCCTGCCAGCAGAAAAAAGAACCAGAAAGCAGGAGAAGTGTAGTCAACCATTGATTCCAAACCGCTTTTGTAAAAAGTTCCCATAAATATGAGGAAAAAAGATATAATGCCTTGAAAAACAAGAGCACGGGTGGGAGCCTCCGTACGACTGTTCCAGTATCCGAGAAATTTGAAAAGAGAGTAGTCTCTTCCAAGAGCATAGTTGCTTCTTGCTCCTGTGATGATAGTAACATTGGTGGTGCTTAAAGCAGCTACAATTATAAGAAGACTGATAAAAGGGGTGAAGTTCCTCCCCAGAGTCTGTTCAACAACTTTCTGATAAGCATTAAAGTCCCTCATTCCTTCGATTCCGAGGGTCCTGTACAGTGCAAAGTTTACAAGAAGATAAATAACTGTGATCACTGATATCCCTATCAGGAGTGACTTGACAATGTTTTTTTCTTGTTTTACCTCTGAAGAAATATATGCAGCCTCGTTCCATCCTCCGAAAGTTAGAAGCACGAAAACCATCGCCATTCCGAATTTGCTCATAGTCTCTCCTGAAGGTATTGCTTCAGGCAGAGGTGCCGTTGAAGGGGATGCCACAAAAAATCCAAGCAGAAATATAACGGCAAGACCTGCGATAATAGCAACAGTCAAAGTTTTTTGGGCCATATTGCATTTTTTTATGCCGGCGATGTTCAATCCTGTCAAAAGAGCAACAATAATAAAAGCATAGAGAGAGTCCGATATCTTCCCAAGAGGGATTATCCGGGAAAGCTCGTCCCCGACAATAAAAGCCATCATCACTATTGACCCCGGCTGAATTATCATCATTCTTGTCCATGCAAAAACAAATGAAAGTTTTGAGCCGTAGGCTTTTGAAAGAAAATAGTAGTCGCCTCCTGCATCAGGATATGTTGTTGAAAGCTCTGCATAACAAAGAGCTCCAACAAAAGAGATGAAACCTCCAAGCAACCATACCAGAGCAATCTCTCCTCCTGAAGAAACATTCCATGCTATCAAAGTGGGGAATTTGAAAATTCCTGCACCTATAACGATTCCTATAACAACAGCTACACCGTCAAAAACAGAAAAAGTTTTCCCCGGTTTTTTAATTTCAGTGGACATCGAACTACCTCGTTAATAAAATCAAAGAACACTCGGATGCTAATTGAAAAAAAAATTAAATCAAAAAATCGGCATATAAAAATTTTGCGGTTAAGAAGAAAAAATTGCGATTCCATGTAGAATCATGTACCATAAAAGCACTTTTAGGTAAATTTTCAGCTGGAGGAAAAATGAGAAGTTTGAAAGCCTTGGCAGTAGTCATATTTATGTTGTTTATTGTGTTGCCCCTGAAAGCTGTTGAGTTGAGGGTGGTAATTCTTCCGAAAATGACAGTAGAAGGAAAAGAATACGACTCTTCTGTTCTTGAAATGGAGGTGACGAATACTTTTGTTAAAAGAAATATGAGGATAATTGAGCTGTCAACTGCTTTAAAAGCTCAGAAAGCTGCTCTGTCAGATCTTGTAAATGCCGGCAAAGTACCTGAAGAATTGTCAGTAATGAATGCTGACGCCTTGGTATCAACGCAAATTGCGTGTGATAAAAGTTCAGATTCCATAATGGGAAGCAAACTGAAAAGTTGGTTTTGTGTATTCACCACTAAAGTGGTAAGGGTTGATTCCGGGGATGTGGTGCACGCTTCTTCCAAAAATTTTACTGCACCGGGATTGAATGCTCTTCAGGCAATAAGCAATGCTGTAAAGAAAAATATCGGAAAAGATACTGATTCTTATGCAGAAGTATGGACAAAAGATTGGAGTGATGAAGGGAAATGGAACCTTGATCTTATTGTAACAGGAATAGTTCAGAAATCGAAAGTTGATGATATCAGTTCTGCCATAAAAGCGCTTGACGGAGTAAGAAGTTCTCAGGTGGTAATGTTTAAAAAGAACCTTTCAAAGATCACTGTTTCCGGGGAAGGAAGAGAGAGTTTTACACAGCTTAGGGATATACTTGACTCCGGTCCATTGAGTTTGAAAATAAACTATGAGACAGGAAGAGTGATACATGCTGAGTTTGACTTCGGGCAGGCATATTCAAGAGGTGTCGCCGCATATATAAGTACTCCTGCGGATATTGAGAAAAAAAGCATGGCAGCTATAATTTCTCAAAGGGGTCCCGATCTCCTGACAAGCTACCTTATGAATTTTGATTATTTTGATGTTAAAAGCTCTTCAATACTCCGCAGCAAAAAAAGTAAAGCACTGTCAGATGCCAGAAAATCCAATATTCCGCTTGTCCTTTTTGCTGAGATAGTTCAAAAAGATAACGACTGGATGTCTATAATTGAGCTTGCGTTTTCAGAAGACGGAAAAAAAGTAAGTGTAGTTAAAGGGACAGCTTCTGATCCATTTGAAGCTATAGACAGAGCTTTGAGAATGCTCGATGAAAATTACAGGAGATCTGTTACAAGAAAGGATTTCAGAAAAAGACTTAACCTTGCAAAAGATGCAGAAGGATTGGCTACTGCTTCAAGGATAACAGTTAAAAAATTTGAAGTGGGTCAGATATTTCCTTCTTTAATAGGATACTACAGAGAAAATGGTATAGGTTCGATAACTCTTGAAAACTCATCTGATGCAGTATTAAGTGATATTGAAGTGGTATACAGGATAGGTGACAAAGTTGTGGGCACAGCGAAAGTTCCCGATATAGCTGTGAAGGGCAAGGCTGTTTCAGAAGTTAAACTTTCGGAACTTCCTGAGCCGGGAAAAGGTTTTTCACAGATACATGCACAAGTCACCTTCAGATCCGGAGATGTTTATGGTAGAAGAGATGCCTACTCTCCCATGATAGTACACTCAAAGAATACTATTGACTGGTCGAATCCCAGAAGACTGGCTTCATTCATTGATCCGTCAAACAGTATGGTAAGAGACCTTGCAACTGCGGCGATCATGAAAACCCCCCCTAAAGAGCTTGTTACAGGACAAGTTGCCAATGCCGCTTTAATTTTTGAGTCTCTTTGGCAGAAACCTTTAAGGTATGTCAGTGATCCTGTTCCAACCAGTTTTGACTCCAACATTGATGATGTTCAGTTCCCTGCTCAGACACTGTCGAGACTTGCCGGAGACTGTGATGACTTTACCGTTTTGCTTGCATCTCTTTATGAATCAGTAGGTTTGGCTACAATAATTATTACTACTCCCGGGCATGTCCTTCTTGGAGTTGAAAGCGGAGTTTTTGCCGGAGGCCATCTCCTTTTTAATTTACCTGCTTCTCTTTTTATAGAAGTTGACGGTGCTCTTTTTATTCCTGTTGAAACGACAGCGATAGGAGATACATTTTCCGGGGCATGGCTTAAGGCAGCCGGCCTTATTAACAGAACAGGCGGAAATTATAAAGCATTCAGAACCAGAGATGCCTGGAAAAAATATCCTTTTCTTCCTGTTACATCCGATAAAAACAATCTCAGCACAAAAAAGGTGAACACTGAGGAATTTAAAGGAATGCTTGAAAATGTTAGAAAAGGTACGGAAGAAAAAGTTCCCGGATGGGCGGAAGTCCTGCATAACAGTATTGTCAAAGGAAGAAGCCCCAAAATCAACATGAAAGCTTTTAAAAATGAACCTCTTGCCGGAAGTGTTGTTCTCTGGCTTTCAAACCGTAGGGAGGAAGCGATAGAAAGAGCGGCAGTGCTTTGCAGTAAGGGGGTGGTCGAGTCCTGCTACAATATGACGGTAATGTCAATGTATGATGCCCTTGAAAGAAGTGATATGCAGACAATAGAAGCTAATATGGCAAAAAATAACTATTCGGATGCTGTTGCCATGCTTCCTCCTAATGTGATAGACATGTTGTCAGACAATGGGGGGCTCGGTATGGGAGATGAAGCTTCCCGGGAGTCGGAAACAAGAAACAGAATAGGAGAAGTACTGGAAAGAGCAAGAAAAAAAGCGGGAAAGAAAGCTTCCGCATCGTCGGTCTCTGATCAGATCAAAACTACCCACGTCGGAGGAAGAAAGGCAAGCGATACAGCCGGTTTTGCCGGAGCTACAGCGGAAATGTTCTTCTGGGGCAGAATAAAAAAATAGATGAAAACATCTTTTACTTTAAAATTATTTCTAGCGATCACGGCTTTTACTGTAGGTGTATCTATTGCTACGACTAATGCGGTGAAAAAACTGGACTACTCTTTCCTTGACTGGATGATGATCACAGAAAACCCGGTGTCTGAGCCGTCAACAGTAGTTGTTGCAGCCGACCAGTACACTTACTCTTTGTTCGGCTGGCCTATTGACAGAGATATTTATGCCGGAGTTGTCAGTGTTTTGGCAGATGCTCAGGCAAAAAAGATAGGTTTTGATCTTTTTTTTACAGATAGAAAAGAAGAAAGAGATCCGGCTGATCTTGAGCAAACGGAAAAAGCGGAAGAGCTGTTGGGGATCATAGGAGCGGAAAAAGGAGTAGTTTTTGGAAGTTTTATAAATCATGACGGTAGAAAAGATATTTCAAATAAAAAGTACTATCCTCCCACTCCTGAAAAGACATTGGGTAAATGTTCCTGTCCCGACCTTGATGAAAAAAAACTGGAAAAGGCTGAATTCAGTTACCTTGAACAGTTAGTTCCCGGGATTGCAAAATTCTCACAGAAAGTGGCACATGTTCATGTAATTCCTTCTGAGGTTGACAGAGTGAACAGAAGCATAATAGGATGTATCCCTGTTTTTGACGGTTGTGTTGTGGATATAAGTATTGCTATGACAGGAGCAGATATAGATGAAGGGTGTTGTGATGAGCAGATAATTCCCTACTTTAGAAAAAGTGATGATTTTGAAGTGATATCAATGTCAGATGTCATATTTGCAAGTGAAAATGAAGAAAAAATGAAAGAACTTGAACTGAAGGTCAAAGGCAAATATGTCCTTATAGGAGCTACTGATGAAACGCTCAAAGATGTCGGCCCCACTCCTTCCGGAAATGTTGAACCTCTGGTATTTTTACATGCAAACAGGTTGGAAGCTCTTTTGAACGATGTGCATATCAGGATCGTTCCCGAATGGACGATTCACTTTATAAGCTTTTTGTTATTGATCGTCATTATATTTCTGTTTAACAGCATAAGGTATTATCTGGTATTTCTCTCTGTTCCGATACCTGTCATTTATGTGGCCGGTTATTTTATTTTCAGATCCGACTATACTTTTATTTATCCTTTTGCTGCATTTTTACCGCTTGTTTTGGCAAATATTTCAGTTGCCGGCTATCTGGGATGGAAGTATTTTTTATTCAACCGGATCTTGTCAAACGCTTTTGACAGTTATGTCTCCCCTGAGATACTCAATTGGCTTAAAAGTACAGGAGGAGAGGTGCTTCGAAGTGACTCTGCTGAAAGAAGAAGCATAACGATACTTTTCAGTGATATTGCCGGATATACCAGTCTTTCAAATTCTCTCAATGCAGAAAAAATCATGAAGTCTCTCAGACTTTATCTTGATGCAATGATGGTTGTTACAGCCCGGCATAACGGATATGTTGATAAAATAAATGGTGATGGATTGATGATACTTTTCGGTGCCCCTAAACCATTTGAGGATCATTCAGAAAAAGCTGTTAAGTGTGCGATGGCGATGCAGGAAAAAGTTTTGGATCTGCAAAAGGAGTGGAAAGAAATAACAGGTATAGATCTTAAAATAAGAATAGGAATAGCAACCGATACTGTTTTTGTCGGAAATATCGGAGGAGCGGGACATATTGAATATTCAGCAATCGGACGGGGTGTTAATTTTGCCGCCCGGCTTGAAAGTAAGTCGGAAATAGGAGGCATACTTGTTTCTGAGGAAACGATAGGACATTCGGGATGGAGACCTGATGGATACAAAAGAAGTTTGACGCTTAAAGGATACGAAAAAGAAGTAGAAGTTTGGCAGATACCGCCTTAATAAAAAAAAATGAGGTTGAAAATGTTTAAGGCTTTAAGTTTAACAGTTCTTTTTGTTGCAATGTTTGTTTCTACCCCTGTTTTTGCAAATGAAAAAGGTGGGCTTAGAAAGGGAGACAGTATGGTCGATTTCGGTATGAGGCGAGCAGATCTTGAAAAAGGACAACTGTCGGGTCTTGTTTGGCTGAGTGATTTTGTGGGGAAAAAAGAGGCTCCCTTGAAAAAACAACTTCTGATACTCAGTTTTTTTGCAAACTGGTGTCCTCCCTGTATCGAAGAAATGCCTTTTCTCCAGAAAATGTATACAAAGTATAAAGATAAAGGGTTAATGATACTTGGAATAAGTTTTAGAGCGGAAGGAGAAGTTTTTAAAGATGCTTTTGAAAAGAGCTTGAAGATACTGAAGGAGAAAGGTGTCACATACCCTGTACTTTTTGACAGGTTTACAAACCGTAACCAACTTCTCTATCTGGGACCTAAAGCTGTTTTGCCCTGTCTTGTTTTTATTGATAGTAATGGGAAAATAGTTGAAAAAATACAGGGTGAAGACTCACATGATTTTAAGAAAATCGAACAAATAATTCTCAAGCGACTTGGGGGATAAAATGAAAAAGATCCTTGCTTTGATTTTAATGCTGTTTTGTTTCTTCAGTATTTTTGGAGAAAATGATAAAGAGAAGAAAGCAGATGCTTCTCCAAGGAGAATTTTAGTTCAAAAAATAGAAGCAGTTGATGTTGATGATGCTCTTGCAAGGTCTCTTGAGGAATCTCTCGTCCTTGATATTGGAAACAGAGAAAATGTTTCTGTTGTTACAAGTGCGGAACTTCAAAATATAGTTGATACTGTTGACCTGAAAAGTCAGATGGGATGCGATGAAAGCATAGAGTGTCTGATAGAAGTTCAAAATAAACTCGATGCTGAAATTTTGATAGCGGGTAGAGTGACAAAGCTTGGAGAAGACTATATCTTTTCTATAAACACTGTAAATATTGCAACAAAGTCTGTCGGCAACAGGATAAGTATTCAGGGAGAGAACCTCAATGAACTTAAAGAGAGGGTGAAAGGAGCTGTAGATATCCTTCTTGGATATGCGGTAGCTGAACAGCTTTTTCAGCTGAAAGAAGGGGAAGAACTGAGTCTTGCTGTCATGCCTTTGTCTGCCAGAGGTGTGGATCAGTCTGTTGCTGATTCTCTCACTTCAATACTTTCAGCTGAATTGAACCAGATAAAAGGAGTAAGTGTTGTTTCTCAGGACGATATAAAAGCAATGCTAAGTCAGGTATCTCTTGCAAGTGAAATGGGGTGTCTTGACAGTCTGGAATGTGTTGTTGAAATAGGAGCGAGTCTCGGTTTATCCAAACTTGTTACAGGGGCTGTCGGTAAAGTGACAGACTCTTTCGTTGTAAGTGTTCAGTTAATAGATGTGAGAAAAGCGGAAGTTGATAACAGAGTCCTTGAATCTTTTGCGGGAGATGAAAGAGAATTGCAGAATGCTATAAAACTTGCAGCTTACCAGTTAGTCGGAGTTGACTATAAGGATATGAAAGGTGGCGTTGATTTTTCATTTAATATAAGACAGGGGATGGTTCAGTTTGGAGAAATAGAAAGTCCGATAGAAAACTCGAAATTTATAAAAGGAGACCTTGTCCCTGGACGATACTTTATGAGAGTGAGAGCGGATAGTGATAGGTACTTTCCTTTGCAGACAGACATATATGTTGCACCTGTCTCAAAAAATGTTAAAACATTTAACATACTTGAAAAACCTGCTCCATGGTACAGGTCCTGGTGGTTCTGGACTATTACAGGTGTTGTGGTGGTGGGTGCTGCCGGTGCTGTAACCGCCGTAATATTGACTCAGCAGACTCCTTCGGGCACTGGAAGTGTTGTAGTGGATTAGTTTTATCAGCAAAGTTTTTAAAAATTTAAGACATCCTTGATTATTTAACTGCTTTTTTATAATATTTATCCGTTTTAGTATTTTGAGGTGTTTTTATGAAAAACAGAAATTGGTTGTTTTTAAGTTTTGTGTTTTTTCTTTTTACCGCTTGTGCTGTAGTAGAGCCTGTGGTTGAAGACTATATTGAGTGGAGTGTTGTTGAAGCTCAGTTCGTATCTTTTAAGAGCGAAAAAAACTATGAGGGTGCTGAAAAGTATGCCAGACAAATGCTCCTTGAAAGATGGGCTGACTGGCAGATGGAAAATCTTCATTACAGGCTTGGGAGAGCCCTTTATTTTCAAGGGAAATATAGAGAATCCCTCAATATATTCAGGCGTATGAAAGATACAAAACAGTTCAGGCCCAGGGTGCACCTTACAGCAGGAGAGGCTTCTTTAAAATTGAGGAATTATGATGAAGCCCTTGACTGGGTACTCAATGTTTACCTGGAGTTGCCCGAAGAGTGGAAACCGGGGGCGTCAAGAATAATTTTTCTGTCATATCTTTACTCAAGAAGGATTGACAAAGCGGCTGTCTGGTATTCAAAACTGGACGATGTCAAAAGAGAAGCGGTTAACAAAGAATTGGAGGAGTGGAAGTCAAAAAGTGAAAGAAACAGAGTAAGCTTTAACAACGCTTTGGCTGATGTATCTGAAATATCTATTGAAGAATGGTCTGCTGAACTTCTGGAAAAAGCCATAGAAGAACTTGAAATAATAGATGAGTTGGAAGAGGTGGAGATCATTGATGAGATAGTTGATGATGAGGTGATCATTGATGAAAGCTATGTCCCTGATCCCAACCAGCTTTGTCTGATGCTTTCAAAAGATGAAAAGTGGTTGAAATTCAATGAAGTAATAGACTCTTTTTTCAGGTGGTATTTTTCCAAATACCGAAAAGAGGGAGTTAACATAAATACTATGCTGTATGGTGACAGCCAGGATGTTCAAAAATCTTTTGAAAAAGCAAGAGAGTTAAAATGTTTTGCCGTTGCAGGTCCTTTTTTCTCTTATGAATTTACCTTTGATTTTATAAAAGCTTCTATAGAAACATCTATTCCGGTTGTTTCTTTCAATAATTTTATAACAGAGCGGAGAGGTAACCTTTTCAATGTCATGACTACAAAAGATGTTGAGTCGGAAAATATTATAGATCATGTAATAAGAGAAATGGGAATTGACCGTTTTGCTCTTGCTTATATTGATGGCAGAGAAGGGAAAATATTAAGAGATGTCTATTGGAAAACAGTTGAAAAGCTCGGGGGTAAAGTTACAGAAGTAATGGTTCTTGGAGCATCTAAAAACTCTTATATGGAAGATGTCGAAAAGGTGGTTTCAAAACCGGAAAACTTTGATGAAGCGGTAAAAGCGTTCAGGGCTAGGAATAAGGATCGGTTCAGCAATGAAACTCTTTTACGCAGAGCAGTTGACAGATTTATAAGAACCGCTCCCGGGCAGTGTGACTTCGATGCTTTGATACTTCTGACACCTTTAAACTATCTTCCCATGATAGTCCCCTCTTTTCCTTATGCAAATATGGAGTTCCTATACTACCAAAACTATTTGAACAGAAATGTAAGGTTGAAACAGCAATCTCTGGACAAAGAAGGTCATGGTTGGAAAATTCAGCAGATACTTCTTCTTCCTCCTTCTGAAATAGCTATGAACGAAAGGGTAATAAGCCAGCTGGGGAACTATGTTGACGGAATGATAATCCATGCTCCTGTAAATGACCTTTCAGAAAGTAATGAACTTTACAGAAAAATGTCTGAAAGTTTTTTTGAAGGATCGGGGAGAAAAATGTTCGCAATAGAAAACTATATTGCGGAAACCGCTGAAATAATAAATCAGGCAAGAGAAAAAGCTCTCGCTGAAAATATATCTAACCCGGTGCATGTGCTGAGAGACCAAAGCTTTGTATCGTTGACAACAGGAAGGGAAGTATATTTTGATGAAAAAAACAGATTGAGAGGGAACACCTCTGTTATGATAGGCCGTGTTAAGGAACCGTTTATGACCCCCGAAATGATAGAAGAGCAGGAAAAACAGAAGGCGGAAGAACAGGAAAAACAGAAAAAACAGGAAAAACAGTCCGGGAAAGAAAATTAAAAGGACACATGTAAGATGGTAAGGTTTGCCCTGACATTGCTCTGGTTTATTATGGCACTGTTCTATGCTGCTTTTCTATACCCTTTTTATGTTTTGAGCGGAAGAAAGATCGGTAAAAATATAGGAAGAAACATTTTTACGATGGGTTTATGGTTGAATAAAGTGAAGCTTGATGTGGAAGGAAGAGAAAATATCGATCCCGGGGAAAAGTATCTCGTAGTAAGCAACCATCAGAGCGTTTTTGATATTCCGATAGTTTGCTCCGCCTTGACGGTAGAGGTAAGGATCTTTGCCAAAAAAGAGCTTGCAAAAGTTCCTTTGTTCGGTCAGCTTCTGTACCTTTACGATTTTGTTTTTGTTGACAGAAAAAATAAAAGAGAGGCTGTTAGAAATCTGAAAAAAGCATCCGAGATCATGAAAAGATACTCTTTTCTTGTTTTTCCTGAGGGGACAAGGTCTGTTGACGGGAAAGTCCAGCCTTTTAAAACAGGTGCTGTTTCTCTGGCGCAGGACAGCAATGTGATGATACTTCCTGTGGCAATACTCGATAGTCGTAAAATAATGGAAAAAGGCCGGCTCAAAATAAATCCGGGAACAGTCAAGGTAAAAATTTTTGAACCTGTCAAAGTTAGCCCCGGAGAAAAAAGGAAAGAAATAGCAGAAAAACTTCATGCCGTTATCAGTCAATATATCGAAAAGAATCTTGAAACTTGATTTCAAGTGTTCAAAAGAATAAAATAAAAAAAATGTCCGGAGTTAAAATGAAACGGTCGTCTGGATTAACGGTTTCTCTTGTGATATTCTTTATATATTTTGTTTATGCTACGAAAGGATATTTTTATACTGTTTTCACTGTTCTTTTCCCGATGTTTCACATATATCTGGCTGTTTCGGCAGCTATTTTCGGTACACTTTATATAACGGTTTTAAAAAATAAAAATTTTACGGACAGTTTTATTGCAAAGATACCGTTTATTGTGCTGCCTGTTGCAATGACTATCACTTGTATTGCTGTGAATATGATATATATAATTTCACCTCAACCGGATGATGGAGTTCAGTATATCTGGATATCAAGGCTAATTTACAGCGGCCGTCTCTCTATGGAGATCCCTCATTTTTATGAACATTATATTGATCAGTTCATGATGAGTCGGAGAGAAAGATATATGTCTGTTTTTCTTCCCGGATTCAGTTTGTTTTTAGCCCCTTTTTCGCGGTTTGGGATAGAATTCTTGTTCAATCCTCTTGTGGCGGGAATAAACACATACCTTGTGGGAAAACATGCAACCGTTTTGAAAGATCGTACCGCCGGTATTATTGCTATGATACTTTTTGTTTTTTCGACAACCCATATTGTACACGGGGCATTGTATTTTCCCCATCACTTCGGGTTAATGCTTGTTCTTATTGCAACATATATCATTGTAAACAAAAAACCGGATATCAAAAACCTGATCATAGCAGGGGTTTTTCTTTCGATTCCTTTATTCATAAAACCTCAGAACGCTTTCTATCCCTATTTTGCAGTATCGGTCTATCTTCTGTTGAAAGAAAAGAGTTTAAAACCTGTCGTTTTTTTCACGATTCCTTTTTTGTTTACAGGAACAGCTTTAATGTTCTACAACTATCATTTCACCGGGAATCCGTTTCTTTTTGTGCAGGATGTTTATTTCAACTTCCTTAACATAAAAGAGCTGTGTCACCGTCCCGGTTTTGGAAAAGGATGTCTGGATACAGGAGGACACTCTGATATTCTGCCCCCGGAAGGCGTTGATCTCCGTTATGCGGCTGAAATAACATTTATGCGTCTTAATAACTTTCTTTACAGGATTTCTGTACATCCGCTAATGCTTGTGTTTATTCTTCCTGCTATCTGTAAAAGACCTTGGAAATATTTTCTTTACTACTTCACCCCTTTGTGTGCTGTATTGGCATATGCGACATTTTTTATTGAGGGGAACTATTTCGGCCCAAGATATCTGTTTGAATCGGGAGCACTTTTCTTAATAGCTGCCGCATGCGGATTTTCTATGGTCTATGGTTTTTTTAAAAGTCAAAATACGGTGTTTTACAAATTTATAGCCGGCTCCCTCGTTGGTTTAGTAGTTGCCACCATGATCAGCTTCTCTGTTTTTGTATTTCCAAACACTCTTTTTAAAACTAATGAGCCTAAAGAACTTCATACCGTTAAAAGTATCATTGAAGAAAAAGGGATTGAGAATTCTATCATTCTTATGCCCTTTTCACTTCTTTTTAGTTTTTCCACTATTTTGAATTTTCATTTTGATCCCCCTCACGATAAAAAAGGGAATCTTGTTATTTTTTCACTGAGTCATTTGAACGAAAATATCCAGAAATTTTATAAAGGTAAAGATTACAGGGAAATATGGAGAGTAGATAGAGATGACAGAGGGGTTTTTAACATTGTTCCTTTGGATTTTCTGGATGATGACGGAAGGTTCAGGGTAGAGTTTGAAGGTAAGGCTATCCCTTTAAAAGGGGAGCCTGTTTTCACAAAGATCCTTTTTCCTGACAAAGAAGATAAAGTTTTTGATTTCAAACCCGCAGAAGATATCAACTTAAGCTTTGCCGCTTTGGGGATACTGTTTGAAGATAGAGATAAGAGCTATTTCAAATTTGAACACAGTGTAAAAAGTGAAGGTCTTTATCAAATGGAAACAACACTGCTTACAACCGGATGCACTGTTGCATTTGATATCGAAGTCAACGGGAAAAGAAAGGGTTACTTCAAACCTCAAACAGATCAACAGGAGATGGTTAAATTCACTTTTGATGCTTATTTGAACGAAGGAAAGAACAGTTTCAGTATAATACCCGTTCCCCGCACCGAAGGTTGTCTTGTTTTGGATTATATGACAATAACAAGGATAGACAGTTAAACTTTACAAAAAGGAGAAATAATTTGCTTTTAGTTTTTCTTGGTAATCCCGGTTCACGATATAAATTATCCCGCCATAACTTCGGTTTTATGTTTGCAGACTATCTTGAGAGCCGGATCGGGAAAATATTATGGAACAATAAATTCAAAGGAGAGTGGTCAAAAGTTGAGATCAACAGCAAACAACATTTTTTTCTCAAGCCGCAAACCTTTATGAACAAAAGCGGAGAAAGTGTTCAAGCCATGATGGCTTTTTTTAAAATAGGCATCAATGAAATTATTGTAATTCACGATGATATAGAAACAGGATTTGAAGATGTTGTCTTTAAAAAAGGGGGAGGACTTGCAGGACATAACGGTCTTCGCTCGATATCAAAAGTTTTAGGGACAAATGATTATATGAGGCTTAAGCTTGGAACAGGTAGACCTTCAAAAGGGGATGTCTCCTCATTTGTACTTGGTAACTTTAATGACGATGAGCAGATCGTCCTGCCCGTTGTCTTTGACAAGGCTTTTAATTTGTTGAAAGATTTTTGAAATTTGTAATTTTTTTCAATTCAGTATAATAGAATTTATGTTGCCGTGGAGAACAAAATGGCAAAAAGAAACGGTGTAAGTTTTATCAGACAGCTTATTTATAATTCGGCACTTATTTTGATATGTGCCGCTGTGATCTATCCGGTCCTCTGGGTAATAAAAATGGCTCTTGCTCCTGAACAGGGTTTTTTGCTTTCTGCCAACCCTTTCCCCACTGAATTCAGTCTGGAAAATTTCAGAAATGTGATTTCCACTAGAGATTCGAACAACAACTGGCTCTTTGGAAGACAGTTTTTTAACAGCGTTGTAATATCCGGAGCAACAACAATACTTGGGATAACTCTTGCTACTACAGCAGGGTACGCTTTTTCAAGATTCAATTTCCCCGGCAAACACCTTGGTATGAAACTTTTTCTTGTAAGTCAGATGTTTCCCGGAGTTGTCATGGCTATACCGCTCTATATATTGCTGGATAAACTAGGGCTTTTAAATAGCATGTCCGGACTGGTTCTGGTTTACAGCACTACCGCGATCCCTTTTTGTGTCTGGATGCTTAAAGGATATTTTGACACGATTCCTAAAGACCTTGAAGAAGCGGCACTTATTGACGGTGCCTCTCAATGGACTATTTTTTTCAAAGTTATTATGCCTCTTGCAAGGCCGGCGATCGTTGTTACCGCCCTTTTCAGCTTTATGACCGCATGGAATGAATTTATTCTTGCTGCTACATTCCTTGGAGATGAGAGAGCTTTTACAATGCCGGTAGCTCTTCAGCATTATGTGGGGAGCTTTTCAACAGAGTGGGGGAATTTTGCCGCAGGAGCTATAATAGTGTCTGTCCCTGTTATGGTACTTTTCTTTTTTCTACAGAAACATCTTGTGGGTGGGCTGACTGCAGGAGGTGTTAAAGGTTGAAAAAACCATTACCTATGCAAACAAACGATACTTTTTCATTGAATTTATATTCAGTTGTGTTAACATGTTCTCTGTTAAGGTTATGTTGACAAGGGGTTTATCTTGCAAAAAGCTGACATTAGAACAATTCTTGAGAAAACCGGAACCATTGCCATTGTAGGTTTGAGCGATAAAGAGGGGAGAACCAGCAACAGGATAGGAAAATATTTACAGACAAAAGGAAAATACAGGATAATTCCTGTAAATCCTATGGTAGAAGAGGTTCTCGGTGAAAAATCGTATGGATCACTTCTTGAGATTCCTGAAGAGATTAAGATAGATCTGGTAAATGTTTTTAGAAGGAGTGAATATCTTGAAGAAATAGCACGGCAGGCAGTCGAGAAAAACAGCGGTGCTTTCTGGGCTCAACTTGGAATATACAATGAGAAGGCTCTGGAAATCTTAAGCAATGCGGGCATTCCTGCCGTGATGAACAGATGCATTTTCGTTGAACATCAAAACCTTTTTTACTGAATACGGTTTCATGTCTGAACATCACGAAAAAAATAACAACTCTCAGGAAAATGTAAAAAAAACAAAAAAAGATAAAATTGTTACTGCTGTCATAATTCTACTTACAGTTTTTATCATAGGGTATAATCTCTTTTCATATTATGCCCCGAATATAATGCTTCCCGGAAAAACATTTGATAAAGTGTCGGGAGTTGACCCTTTCAACGGTAGAAACACGACCATAAACTTTCCGGATGGTAAAGTCATCGTTAATGTCTGGGCGACATGGTGTGGGAGCTGTGTTAAAGAACTACATGTTTTTGATAAATTTTCATCTAAAACAAAGGTTGTCGGAGTGCTTAAAAAACCATATGATGTCAGAGGTTTTTCAAGATCCCGTGTCAGGTACAGAAATGTAGTTGCAGATGACCGTTTTTTTGATGACTTTTATATTTCAACACTGCCCACAACAATTCTTGTAAAAGACGGAGCTATAGATAAAGTGTATGTCGGTCCCGTAACTGAAAAAATACTTTCTGACTGGCTGGCGTCAAATGAATAGCCGGAAAACTTTATATATAAGTCTGTTCTCTTTTTTCTTTTTGTTTTTTTCGTGCTCAGAAGAACTTCTTGACGGTCATATAATTGATGAAGTTGAGCCTAACGAATATGTCTTTCAGGCAAATGAAATAACAGAAGGTAATGTTTACAGAGGCTTTATAGATCATCCTGTTGACGGAGAAGCTGATCAAGATCTTTTTAAAATATGGACTTCATCAGGAACGGTAGTTGTTTTTGAATTTGAAAGTGAAGATGAAGATTTTGAGCCCTATGTGGGACACGGTAGCGGTGGCGGTCACGGTGAATTTGCCATATTCAATATGCCTGGAAGATATACCGCTGAATTTGCTTCTTCTGTTACAGGCTGGAAATATTTTGAAATAGGTGACAAAAGGAATGTTCTGGGCGGAAGTGAAAAATTCGGGGGATTCACCTATTATTTCAGAGTGAAGTCGTATCATGTCTGTTACGACAGACCTTATGCGACTCTTACTTTGGATAGCTTGTTTGACGGAAATTTCTACGATGATTTTGGGAACATAAAAGTTGTTAATGTGGAAATAGAGGAACACGGTTACCATCAGCTTAATCTGAACTCGGAAGAACAGGGGCGGAGTGATAAATTCATGTTTGTCTATGATTGTGATGCAAGACAGGTCATAATAGGAAATGATGACGAAGATTTTTACAGTGGAAAATATGATCCTCTTATCTATGGCGGTTTTCAGCGAAGTTCAAACTATGTTCTGATCATTGGTAGAAATCTTGCCGATTTGACACGGAGTTATTCTGACCGGTTTGAAGTTTCGCTTAAAAAGCAGCTTCCCGATAGAGAACTTGAACCCAATAATCTGTATCATTACGCCAATGTTACCGGAAGGAACGGGGTTTCCGGAAAGCTTGATCAGGAGCTTGTTAAAATCAATGGAGTAAAAGGTCATGATGTTGATATTTTCAAATACAGGATTCAAAGGGGCGAGCTTGTTAACTTTGAAATTGAGACAGGAAATGAGAAAGGATTCCATGCTCAATTCTGGGTGGGTTCTTATGCTGAAACAGGTTCTATGATAATTCCCTTGAGATTCAGCCAGTTGAGTGGCAGTGAAACCCATCACATAAATATGTATGCCCCTTTTTCCGGCTGGGGTTATTTGCACCTTCAAGGCCGTGGAGTTCCTTATGAATTCAATGTTACATCCAAGGATAGTATTGAAAAGATGGAAACTTTTGAGAACGAAGTTTATGAAGTTTTTGAAACTCCTGACTGTAAATGGGCTTTCAGAGAATGGACAATGCCTGAAAAGGGAGATCTTTTTGAAATCAATATAAAAGGTGAGAACAGTCCGGGAGGAGTTCATATTTTCAGTTCAGACAGATATCCCTATTCTTTTGTTGAACCGATGGAAGACAACAGGTTCTTTATTCACAGATATGAAAAAACAGAAAATATTGTGTTCGGATTTTATTTTTCAAACTGTGATCAGCGTAGAGAGAACATAATGGAGGTTTCAATTGTTGAAGAAATTGTTAACTACACGGAGTGGTTGAACGGTTTTGAGTCGACCCCGGTTAATGTCTATGAAAACGGAGCATACCAGGGTTTTTTTGATACGGACAACTATTTTATTGAAAATATTTTTGAGCTTGAAGCTTGGCAGGACGGAACATTATTTCTTACAACTGCACCTGATATTTATGCTCTGTCAGATTTTCATATAGATACGGTTATCACTTTAGAAAAAGAGGGAGATGTGATAGATAAAAATGATAACATGGTCGAATTTCTAAATTATAATAAATACAGTTTTTTGACGCATCAAGTAGAAGCCGGAGAGATTTACAGGATAAAAGTTTCTCCATTTATGACGGGAAGTTCCCATGTTCCGTCTATGAACATAATTGGGCACTATATTCTTGACATAAGAATAAAGTAGGTATATTGTTAATGAAACATGTTTTTTATAGCAGGAGGATGGAAATGAAGAAAATTTTAACGGTTTTTTTGTTAACGATTATTGCTTGTGTCGCATGTACAAGGACAAAAACTATTGAAGAACGGATCAGTGACTACATTCAGTCTTACCTTTACACAATGAGGGATGCTGTTGATGAAAGACAGGGGTCGTTGGAAGATGTTTATAACAATTTTCTTTCGTCCAGAATGAAAGAGGTTGTAAGTTTTGAAGATTTCAGAGATCATGCTACTACCCGGTATAAAGGTAAGATAGGACGGGAACTTCGTGCCGCAAGGGCAACACTTGTTGTTGATAAAGAAACTGGAGATTTCATTGAAGCAACAGCACAGACTGCAAATGTCGGCAGAATGGCAGCGGTAATGGACAGGGATGAATCTCTGGTGTTTTCTGTCAGGATAGTTAAAGAGGCAGGACAGTTCAAAGTTGAGCAGGAATCTCTGATGGCTCAGGTAGAACGTGAAAGAGAAGAACAGGAAAGACTTGAAAACTTACTTAAAGATTATCAGGGGCTTATAAGAATTGATGAAATAGTTGGCAGGAAGATACCTGATCGTGAAGGTTGGGCTGAGCTTAGCGGAACTATTCTAAATGCCAGTGAAGATCTTGATCTTATAAGGGTTGGAATAAGAGTGTGGTTTAGAGATTCAAGCGGTGATGTTATTCATGTCGCCCAGTTTATGCCTGTTGTTGACATAAGGTTTGAGGGACTAAGGGATTCTTTGCTTCCAAGCAGTGCCAAAGCTTTCCGTACCCGTGTCAGAGATATTCCGGAAGAGTGGGATCCGAATCAGCCTTTGACATATAATTTCTATCTTGTTGACGGTCAGCATATAACCAGGGAAGAGCTTATAGCTGAAAATAGAGAGAGAGATAAACTTAGAAAACTTATAGAAGATACAAAAAAGGCTGATGAAGAGGCGAGACGGCAGTTGAAAGAGATGTGGGAAAGGGAAAAAGCTCTTAAAGACAGGATTAAGGAGCTTCAGGAACAAGAAAGCAAATAAATATAGAAGCAAGTTGAAACATATGTAAAATAAGGTGGTTGTCTGCAATGAAATATCTTTTAGTTGACATGAAAAAGCTTTTATGTTACAAAGCCGTCGCTTTTTTTGTTCTTTTTCTTTTGAGTTTCGGGATTTTTGCATCTGATTTGAACTTGAAGTATCTACCTCACCAGGCCGCAAGGGTGGGTGATGGAAAATATCAGTTGGTAAAAGATTTTGATGCTTCTGTTAAGCAAGTCAGGGACAGGGTTGGAGAAGATAAATACATCAGAGAAGACCTCTATATCAATGAAGATGGTTTCCGGGTACATGTGTTTTATAACCTCAAGCCTTCATCATTCTGGCATAAGATCTATGTTATAAGCTGGGATGATAAAGTATATGCAAGAGTCTTTAAATAAACAACGAGGGTCCCGGATCGTCCAATGGCAGGACTGCGGGTTCTGGCTCCGCCAATCAAGGTTCGAATCCTTGTCCGGGATCCACTCTTTTTTTCAATACCGACCCTATCGTCTAGCGGTTAGGACGGCGGCCTCTCACGCCGCAAACCGGGGTTCGATTCCCCGTAGGGTCGCCACTGTTTTCCCGAGTTATTTCAGAAAGTTAAGTTCAGTATAAGGGCGAGGTTGAAAAGTCCTGAAAATGCCTGTTT
>SLOD01000072.1 GCA_007132725.1 Candidatus Sumerlaeota bacterium | reverse complement strand
TGCGGCTGACGGTGGCCCAGTTCAACCAGCGGGCCATCCATGTTTACCTGAGCCAGGGCTTTGTGCCCCACAAAAGTTTTCTCACTCCCGACGGCAGGGGTTTTGTAATTATGATGGAACAGCCTTCTAATTACACCACGTAACATCGTATTAAAGAAATTTTTTTGTTTGGAGCGAAGTCATGAAAGCAAAAATATCCCTTATAGCACCCCATCGGCGCATGGCCAACATGGCAGAGGATGTTATTGCATCCACCGACATAGAGTGCCAGGTGTATGTCGGGGAATTGCAGGCCGGCCGGGAAATAGCCTTGGAGTTGGAAAAGCAGGGTGTCGACGTTATTATCAGCCGCGGCGGCACATACCTTGTAATCAAAGAGGCTGTGCTTTCAATCCCTATAGTCGCCATACAGGTGACGGGCTATGATCTTATCCGCACCTTGAAAAAAATTGAGAATGCCAATTCAATTGCCTTGTGTGGCTACCCTAATATTTTTTGGGGAATATCTGATATAAGTGACTTATTTGGTCTCAAGGTTAAGAATTTTGTAATCAACGGCAATGAATCAGAGATCAGGGAGCAATTGCTGGTGGCAGAGGGTATTGATGTTGTTGTCGGTGATACTGCCGGTGTAAGGTTGGCCCAGAAGCTGGGGTTCCAGACATTATTAATTGAATCAGGGACAGAGGCGATAATTGCCGCTCTGCAGGAGGCTACAAGAGCGGCTGACGTTAGGTTTAACGAAGCTCGCAAGGCAATGGAGCTAAGTGCCATCCTCAACTATATTGACAGTGGGATAGTAAGCATAAATTATCAGGGTGAAATTACTGTTATTAATCCTTCAGCTGAAGAGAAGCTTGGCCTTGTCCGGGCAGATATTTTGGGTAAAAAGGCCGAAGATGTAATAGAAAACACCCGCCTTCATTCCGTGTTAAAGTCAGGCGAGGCAGAAGTGGGCGAATTGCAGCAAGTGGGTGGTAGGATGTTTCTGACCAATCGCATTCCGTTGGTCGTTCAGGGAAAAATAGCTGGAGTGGTTGCCACGTTTCATGACGTTGCGAAACTGCAAAATATGGAACACCAGGTGCGTCGCCAACTTTACAAAAAAGGTTTGGTGGCCAATTACAGTTTCAAGGATATTATCCGTGCCGCAAAGACGATGTGTGAGTTGGTTGCAGAGGCCAAAAAATATGCGGCCACCGACTCCACAGTGCTGATAACCGCCGAAACCGGCACCGGGAAAGAGTTGTTTGCCCAAAGCATACATAACGCAAGCTCCCGGAAAAACGGGCCATTTGTGGCAATTAACTGTGGTGCGTTGCCGTCAGGACTGCTGGAAAGTGAGCTCTTTGGCTATAGTGAGGGAGCCTTCACCGGCGCTCGGAAAGAGGGTAAGCCAGGTATTTTTGAATTAGCCCACGGCGGAACGCTTTTCCTTGATGAGATTGGCGAGGTGCCCTTGCATGTGCAGGTGCAACTGTTGCGGGTAATCCAGGAAAAAATGGTGCGCCGTGTTGGTGACGACAGGTTACTGCCTGTTGATGTGCGCATAATTGCCGCTACTAATAAAGACATTGCAGGTTTGGTGGCCACAGGTCAGTTCCGCCCAGATCTTTACTATCGCCTGGATGTGTTGCGCCTGGAGGTACCGGCCTTGCGTCAAAGAGTTGACGACATAGAATTGTTATTTAGATATTTTGCCCGAAACTTTGAATGGCGGGCACAGCTCTTTACACCGGAGGCGCTGTGCATCCTTCAGGCCCACTCCTGGCCCGGCAATGTTCGGGAACTAGAAAACATAGTGGAAAAGCTCTACCTGCTGTCGGAGGGAGGAACTGTTACTGCCCAGCTGCTTGCCAGGGTATTGCCCCGACCTCTCGCGGACCCGGCTCATACACTGGCTGACCAGCAACAACAGCTGATTCTTGCAACCCTGGAAGAATGTGGAGGGGACAAGACAAAGGCAGCGGCGAAGTTGGGGATATCCCGCACTACCCTGTGGCGCAAGTTAAATATGTTTCAACAATAAACACATCTGTTTCAAACTGGAAAGGGGATTGGCATTTTTGTTGCCGGTTCTTTTTTTTGGCCCTGTACCACCTTTGGCACGGTATTTGCTTTTAATTATTGGCAAAGGAGGTGATGTTTATGAAAAAAGCAGTGGTTCTCTCCCCCCGGGATAATGTGGCGACTGCCATAACGGATATAGCAGGCAATACCCGGGTTGAGTTGGAAGACGGCAATTTTGTAGATGTAAGTTCTCCAATATCTTTTGGACACAAGTTTGCACTTAGCAACATTGCTGCAGGAGCTCCGGTATTAAAGTATGGAGAAATAATCGGAGAAGCCACTGAGGCAATTGGCGCTGGTGAGCATGTCCATGTTCACAATGTCGGTAGCCGCAGGGGCAGAGGTGATTTAAAAACGGAGGGAAGATAGCATGAAGATTATGGTCTATCCAAGGCCTAATGGGAAAGTGGGTATACGTAACCATCTGGTAATTCTGCCTGCCTCTGTCTGTGCCGGCGAAACATCTGCTGCTATTGCCCGTCAGGTTGAAGGCGCGGTAGCCCTGACCCACCAGCATGGCTGTTGTCAAATTGGTGCTGACGCCCAAATGACCTATGAAACCCTGGCAGGCTTGGGGCGCAATCCCAATGTTGGCGCAGTTCTGGTTGTTAGTCTCGGTTGCGAGGGATTGCCCGGCGATCAACTAAAAGAGGCGATTGCAGCAGAAGGCAAACCGGTTGATCATCTGGTAATTCAGAAGGCTGGAGGAACCATCAAAACCATCGAAAAAGGTGTACAGCTTGCCCGGGAAATGCATCAACAAATTTCACAGCTGACACGTGAACCAGTTGATTTAAGTGAAATTATCCTGGGCATAGAATGTGGAGGGTCAGATGCTACTTCCGGCGTGGCGGCAAACCCTGCTGTGGGTGAGGCGTCCGACAGGCTGTTGGCTCAGGGTGGCACTGCAATGCTTTCAGAAACCACAGAACTAATTGGTGCCGAACACATTTTGGCCAAAAGGGCCAGTAAAGAAGTTGCAGCCGAACTATTTAACATCGTGGAAAGGTGCGAACAACGGGCTTTGGACATGGGAGTGGACATCCGCAGCGGACAACCCACACCGGGCAATATCCAGGGAGGAATTACCACCATTGAGGAAAAATCCCTGGGGTGCATCTACAAAGCCGGTTCTGCGCCTATCGTGGATGTTTTGGCCTACGGCCAGGAACCGGATGGCAAGGGGCTTTATGTTATGGACACCCCGGGACAGGACATCGAGTCAATTACCGGCATGCTTGCCGGCGGTGCCCAGATTGTTATCTTCACAACAGGCAGAGGGACACCAACCGGCTCGCCCATTGCCCCGGTAATAAAAATTACCGGTAATAACGAGACCTTTAAGATGATGGAAGACAATATCGACATAAATGCCGGACGCATCATTACCGGTGAAGCGACAATCCAGGAATTGGGCGAGGAAATTTTTATGGATATAGTTGCTGTTTGCAATGGTAAAGAAACCAAGGCAGAAGTCTTGGGCTACAAAGAGTTTGCTCTTTACCGAATTGGAACAACTTTCTAAAACAAAAGGAGGAACATCTGTGAAAATTTTACAAACTATTAATCGTATCCCTGGCGGACTAATGGTTGTACCTTTGTTGCTCGGTGTTATGGTTAACACCTTTTTCCCACAGGCTTTGGAAATCGGCGGCTTTACCACTGCTCTCTTTAAAGCGGGCGCTTTGCCGTTGATTGCTGCTTTCCTGGTATGCATGGGTGCTGGCATAGATGTTAGAAAAGCTCCCCGTGCTCTCGGACAGGGCGCGGCAATTACCTTGGCCAAGTTTGTCACGGCAGTTGCGTTTGGTTTGTTTGTTGGCAGGTTTTTCCCAACTGGCTTTTTTGGCTTGTCTGCACTGGCGATTGTTGCCGCTATGGAAAACACCAACGGCGGCCTGTACGCAGCTCTTACCGGGAAGTTCGGCACTGAAACCGATGTTGGTGCTATCTCTGTCATCTCCATCAACGACGGACCTTTCTTGACCATGGTGGCTCTTGGGGCAACCGGTTTGGCCAGTATCCCCTTTATGTCATTAGTGGCGGTTATCATCCCCATCATCATTGGTATGATCCTTGGCAACCTGGACAAAGAAATGCGGGAATTCCTGGTTAAGGGTGCTCCGGTGCTGATTCCCATGTTTGCCTTCCCGCTGGGTGCTGGCTTGAGCTTTGCAACAATTATTCAGGCAGGATTGCCCGGCCTTTTGCTGGGTCTGATGGTGGTCGGAATTACCGGTGCCGCATGTATTTTCGCTGACCGCCTGGCCGGTGGCAGTGGCATCGCTGGCGCCTCCGCCGCCAGCACTGCAGGCAACGCCGCCGCCACTCCCATAGCTGTGGCTTTGGCAGATCCTTCGCTTGCAGGCATCGCTGATGCAGCAACAGCCCAGGTGGCGACCTCGGTTGTGGTAACGGCTCTCCTGGTTCCGGTGTTGGTTGCCTGGGTGGCAAAAAGGAACGAGAAAAAGGGTTTAGGTAAAGTCGCGACGTAATAACTGCTAAGAGGTGATGTTTGTGGCACGCATAGCCGTTGTAGCTGATGATTTGACCGGCGCCAACGACACAGGAATTAAATTTGTCCAAAAAGGGTTGCGGTCTGTGGTAATGCTGGAAGAGCACCCTGTCGATGCTGACGTCGTAGTGGCTGATGCAGATTGCCGCAGAGACCCCCCTTCGCAGGCTGGCCAGAAGGTTAAGTCTGCAGTAGTAATGCTCCAAAAGCAAAACCCCCTGTTTTGGTACAAGAAAATAGATTCGACTCTGCGTGGTAATCTGGGCGCTGAGCTTGAAACAATGCTGGAGATGTTGGAAGCAACTTTGGCTATTGTGTGTCCGTCCTTTCCCGCCGCCGGTAGAACGGTGGCGGGGGGGGTCCTTCTTGTGAATGGAGTGCCTGTGGCTGAAACTGAGTTCGCAAAAGATGTTTTGACACCTGTGACTTCCAGTGATGTTGCTGAAGTAATCCAGCAACAATCCGAATTCAATTGCGCCCGACTTGGCAGTGAAGATTTGCAGCTGGGGGTGGAGCATTGCCACCAAAGGCTGCAGCTGTTCGTGGAACAGGATATCAGGGTGGTGGTGGCAGATGCCTCATCAGACTCAGACCTGCAGTTGCTGGGCGAAGTGATAGGCCTTTGGATTCATTCTCCACCCCTGGTTGTCGGCTCTGCCGGCCTTGCCGATTGGCTGCCGTCCAGTTGGCTTGAAACTGAAATCACTGAAAAAGAGAACAAACCTGTGCTGGTGCTGGCGGGAAGTGTAAACAAAGTTACCAGGAAACAGGTCGATATATTGCTAAAAGAGGAAGATTGTTTTGAAGTTCAGCTTGATTTGTCTTCAGTGTTGTGCCAGGATGAGGGGTACAGGCGTAACCTTACAAAGAAATTAAGGGAAGCGTTGGCCCGGGGGCAGAATGTTGTGGTTCGTTCTGCCGATCAGCCTGAGAGGGTTGAAGAAGCCTTTGAAATTGGTGAAGGCCTGGGTCTGCAGCGCCAGCAAACAAGTGCAGCCATTGCTTTGTTTTTCGCCGCCCTGGTCCGGGAGCTGGTTGCCCTGGATCTGGCAGGGTTGGTCCTTACTGGCGGTGATGTCGCTGTGCGTATTTGCAAGGCACTGGGAGCCGTAGCCCTGGATCTGTTAGAGGAAGTGAGTACCGGCATTCCGGTGGCCAGGATAAAAGGAGGGTTGGCGGCCGGGAAATTGGTGGTAACCAAAGCCGGAGGCTTTGGTGATGATCAGGCGTTGGCTAATTCCGTCCGCAAACTCAAGGAGTTACGATGATGAAAATTGCCATTACAATGGGTGACCCTGCTGGTATTGGCCCGGAAATCATTTGCAAAACCGGGCCTCACTTTGCTTCCAGCTCCCATGATTTTTTTCTGGTTGGAAGCCCTGCGGTGTTGTCCCAGACTGCTGATGCCCTGGGGCTTGACCATTGGCAGTTTGCCGGGGTGACTGATCCCTATCCTGTGCAAGATATTGTTTCGGGCCAGCTCAGCGCTAAAGCAGGCAAGGCAGCCTACAGCTATGTTGTTGCTGCTGCAAAGATGGCCTTGGCTGGTGAAGTTGATGCAATTGTCACCGGGCCTATAAACAAAATGGCCCTGAACCTTGCCGGGGTGGAGCATGCAGGTCACACTGAAATTCTGGCCCAAATTTGTGGCAGCACGAAATACACAATGTTTCTTTCTGGGGCGGGGTTGAATGTGTTTCACGTTTCAACCCATATTTCCCTTGGGGAAGCCATCGAGCGGGTGAAGACGGCAAGAATCCTAGAGGTCATAACCTTGGCCAACGAAACCCTGTTGAAGCTGGGCCACCCGGAGCCGCGGATTGCAGTCTGCGGCCTTAACCCCCATGCCGGTGAGGGCGGACTCTTTGGCAGCGAAGACAAAGAAGAAATCCTGCCTGCTGTCCAGCAGGCGGCAAAACAAAATATTGCAGTCTTTGGCCCCGAGCCCCCGGACACAGTTTTTGTGGCTGCGCGCAACGGGAAATACCAAGGTGTGGTGGTTATGTACCATGACCAGGGTCACATCCCCTTGAAGTTGCTGGGTTTTGACCAAGGAGTCAACATTACCATAGGCCTGCCGATAGTCAGAACTTCAGTTGACCATGGAACGGCTTTTGATATTGCAGGCAAAGGTGTTGCTTCTGAGGCTAGCATGGTTAAGGCGATAGAAATGGCACTGCAACTATCTGAATTCTCAGGGAGGTGAGGTTTATGTTGGTCAAAGAATTTTCTCCACAAAAAGTATGGATGGCAAGACTAGACCCTGGCATCGACCTCATGGAGGCCCTTACAGGTTTTATTGTTGAAAATAACATTACCGCAGGCCATGTTTTTGTCATGGGTTTGGTGCGTAAAGTTCGTTACGCCTACTATAACATCGAAACCAACAAGTATCAGGAGATGTGCCGCAGTGACCAATACCTGGAGATAATACAGGCGGCAGGTAATATTTCGATTCGAGAAGACCAGCCCTTTGCTCATGTACACATTGCGCTGGGCGATAGCGATGGCCGGATATTTGGGGGACATCTTTTGCCCGGGACAATCGTGGAGGTAGGAGAAGTGACAATACACTCCTTTGGCGGTCCCCCTATGGAAAGGGTTTTCGATCCCAAACTGAATATGGCACCGTGGACTAAATAGCTGCGCAGGCAGCTTTTTTTATGAGGTGGACGGAAAAATAAAAACAGGGTAAGATAAAACTAATAAGTCTCTGGGGGATTATCATGCGCATATTGGTGATATTTTTTGTTTTACTGCTGTTCTTTTCCAGTTCGGCCAGTGCATCTGTCCAGCAGGATATAGTGATAACTTTCGATTTCCACAACAGCCACACAGTGGAACTGCTCCTTCCCCCTGGCATGCCGCTGGAGGGTTTTCAACAATACTTGGCTCAGACGCTGGGCCCGCTGGAACTGGTAAGCAGCAGTTATAATTTTGCCCTGGAAGCAGAGAGATATGTGTTTCGGCTGGAAGATTCTCTGGGT
>SLOD01000003.1 GCA_007132725.1 Candidatus Sumerlaeota bacterium | reverse complement strand
ATGCCTGTTGTAGAAAAGATGCTTGAATTGGCCCAAGTGAATAAAAATGATGTAGTTTATGATCTTGGTTGCGGAGATGCCAGAATAGTGGTGACTGCAGCAAGAAAATACGGTGCAAGAGGAGTAGGAGTAGATCTGAACCCGGAAAGAATAGAAGAGTCGCTTGAAAATGTTAGAGCTCATAAGGTTCAAAATCTTGTGACAATAAAAAAAGGTAATGTCCTTGAAGAAGATGTTAGAGAGGCAACGGTAGTGACACTCTATCTTCTTCCGGAACTTGTCGTGAGGCTGGAACCTATCCTCAAAAAGCAGCTTAAGCCCGGGTCCAGAGTTGTATCGCATGCTTTTACGATGGATAGATGGCCGATTGAAAAAGAAAAGACTGTAAGATACGATGGACAGGACTACAACATTTTTCTCTATGTAGTGCCTGAAAGAAAACCTGATAAAAAAACAAAGAAAAAGGCAAAGTAATTTTGTTTTAAATGTTTATTTTTTACTTTTTTCTTTAAAAATCAGTTGACAATTAATGTAGTCTAAAAAATATTTGCGATAATATTTCTACTTATGTAAACTTTTCAGTCTTTTTGGTTTTTTATGAGGTTGTGATATCAATGAAGGTTGTTTCCCCAAAGCTGACAGTTATAATTTCTATAATTATCACAGTTTTTTCGATACATGGACTTTCTTTGGAAGAATATCTTGAAATTGTTTCAAAAAATAATACTTCCATAAAACTGAAAGAGAGAGTTTTTGAAAAAAGTAAGTGGAACCGACTCCAAAGTTACTCGGACTACATGCCCGAACTTAATATTTCCACAGGCTTACATCATAGCCAACATCTTCATGACAGACTGAATGCACCTGATGCAGATACAGATGCATCTCTTGTTAATCTCCGGAACCCATCGTGGAGTAGAAGAGTAACCGTATCTCTTCCTGTTTTTCTTGGAGGAAGAAGAGTGTATGGTAACCTGATAGCAAAAGAACAATATGATATCTCCGAAATAGATATAGAGTATGAGCGGCTTAGAATTGAAGCAATGGCTGTTGCAGCATACTTCAAGGCTTTTATTACTCAGGAAAACATAAAACTTTCTGAAAAATCGTTAAAATCCGCACAGGAAAATCTCAGGACAGCCAAGCTTCTTTTTGATTCAGGCAGATCTACCGAATTGGCATATCTGAATTTTGATCTTAACTATCAAATGAGAAGACAGGAACTTGAAAACTATCGGATGGAAATGAAAAGCAATATCGCTGAAATGTCAATGATTGCTGCAACAGATATAAAGTTTGAGTCTCTTGAAAGTTCGGACTATGAGGTTGTAGAGGAAAAATTTGGAGAAACAACTTTTCTGACAGCTTATGAAGAGCACAAAAGATACCTTCATGCAAGTTCCCCGTTGCTTGAAAAAATGAGAAGGCTTGAAAACATAAGCAAATATAACCGGAAAATGGTGTGGTCTAACTTTGTACCCTCTATCTCTTTTCTCTATACACATGATTTCGGTTCTTCTGAAAAACATCCGTTCAGATCCACCTACCTTTATGAGGACGATATTATAGCCCTTAATTTCAGTTGGAATCTCTTCAGAGGATTCAAAGATGCTTTGGAATGGAAAAAGGCTTCTGCCGACACTGTAATTTCGCATCTTAACTATGTTGATACAAAGAACAGACAGATATACACTTTAGAAACGGTATTATCCAACCTTTATTCACTAATGGAGCAGAAATCTGTTGCAGAAAAAACGGTAGAACTTGCATTGAAAGCTCTGGAGCAAAGCAGAGTGGAGTATGAAAGTGGCAAAGCCCTTTATCTTGATCTGCTTAATGCTGAAAATAATTATTTTGAATCGGTCAGGAATCTGGTGTTTATTGAAAATTCACTGCTTAACAGTTTTTACCAATTGAGAATACTTGTCGGAACGGGAGAGAGATAATGAAGAGACTTACTATAGTTTTTATCATATTGTTCATGTTGTTTCAGGGTTGTTCTAAAAAAGAAGATGATGTCAGATCTGAAACAGAAGAAACAATTAAAAAAGAAAGAGGAACAGACAGGGAGTCTTCAAGAAAAAAAAGAGAACAAACTCCCCGACTAGTGAGGGTCAGAGAAATAACGCCGGAAACCCTGACAAGAAAAATATTTTTTAATGGTGTTATTGAAGCACAGAGGGATGTTGCGGTTACCACAAAAACAACAGGAGAGATAATATCTCTTAATTTTGATATTGGAAAATTTGTCAAAGAAGGCGAGACCCTTGCTGTCATAGAGCATGATCTCCAAAAAAATGCGCTTGAGCAGGCGGAAGTATCTTTAAAACAGGCAGAGCTGAATTATGAGCTCAGAAGAAATATTTTTGAAAGAGACAGGAATTTGTATGAAAACAAGGCTCTTCCGAAAGAACAGTACGAGATATCCGAAAACTCTTTAAGAACAACAGAGCTTGCTCTTAAACAAGCTCAAACCGCTTTTCAGACAGCCAGTGTCAACTATGACAACTGTTTTATTAAAGCTCCTTTTGATGGTGTTGTTGCCGATAGACCTGTTCAACAGGGTCAATATGTTACTGTAGGCAGTCCTGTTGCCAGAGTTGTTGATACAGCTAATTTGCAGGTGATAGTGGGACTGACTCAAAATGACTTTCTGACTTATAGAAGACATCGGAAAAAAGAAGTGGATGTGATCATTTCAGATTCTTTTACTATTCCGGGAGTTGTTGCCGGGGTAGGTGATGCTCCGGATAAAAAAACATCTTTGTATTCAATGAAGATAGTTTTTAAAAGCCATATCGATGATGAGAACAGGAGGGTGGTCTTCCCAGGGATGCAAATAAAAGTTGCTGTAAAAGCTGAGAGTTATGAGAACTCTTTTTACTTAAGCAGGAGTGAAATGAGGCTTCTTGGAAACGATTACTTTGTGTTTGTGGAAAGAAAAGGAAAGGCTGTTCAAAAAGAGGTTGATATACTGACGGATGTAGGAGGCGAGTGGATAGCGAGAATAAAAGAGAACAGTGAAAAAAAATTGAGACTGATAATTTCAGGAATAGAAGCGCTAAGTAACGGGAGTCCGGTCAAAATAATGGAAAAAGAATGAAGTTCCTGAATATTTTTATAAATAAGCCCATCATTGCACATTTCCTTTTTGTAGGGATACTTTTTTTTGGAATATACTCCACTTTGACAATTCCTGTGGAAGAAAATCCCGAAATAGACTTGGGATATGTGATCATTATTACCAGATATCCGGGAGCGTCTCCGCGGGAAATAGAAAGACTTATAACAATTCCTATCGAAGATGCGGTTTCTGTTGTTGATGATATTGATTTTATAAGAAGCGGCTCCCAGAACGGCAGATCATCTGTTTTCATTATGTTTAATGAAAATGTGAAAGATATAGACAGAAAAGTAATGGATATTCAGACAGAGATAAATAAGATCCCTGACCTTCCCTCAAGAAATGAGATGGCAGGACCTTTTGTTTTTAAGATATCTGTGGGTGATACCCGGCCTGTCTTAAATGTAATGCTGAGTTCTCCTTCGATATCAGACAGGGAATTTAAAACTGTTGCGGAAAATCTTGAAAGAGAACTCACTATGAAGATCCCGGCGATCAAAAATATTCGTATTGCCGGGGTTTCAGATGAGGAGATAGATATAATTGTTGACAATGAAGCTCTGTTAACCTATGGGTTGACAATTAATGATATTTTAGCTGCCGTCACTTCATCAAATTTCAGAACGCCTGGAGGAACACTTGACATTTCAGGTAGAAGATATCTTGTTAAAACATCAGGTACGATAGATGATATTGAGAGTATAAACAGAATTCTTGTAAGAACAGGAGATAGTGGCCAGAGACTTTACTTAAAGGATGTTGCTACAGTTGAAAGACGATTTATGAGAGGACGGATACAGTCTTATTTAAACGGGGAACGGGCAGTTTCTCTCTATATAATGCGAAAACCTGATTCCAATATAGTTGATGTCAATCGTCAGGTAAAAGAGATAACCGGTCAGTTTGCAGAACAGTTCTATGATATGGAGGTGAGCTATAAAAATGATCAGGGAGAAGCAATTTACGAAACCATTTCAATTTTAAGGAACAATGCTCTTTTAGGGATCATGCTGGTTTCGATACTTCTTTTTCTGTTCATTGGATGGAGAGCGAGTTTTCTTGCCGTTATCGGCATACCGTTTTCATTTCTTGCCACTTTTTTTATGATGAGATTTCTGGGATATACCATAAACTCTCTTTCTCTTTTTGCTATGATACTTGTAAGCGGTATGCTTGTTGATGATGCTATAGTTGTAATAGAAAATGTCTATAGATACAGAGAGGAAGGTTTTTCCCCCAAAGATGCTGTGCTAAAAGGCACATCAGAGATCATGTGGCCTATTATTTCTGCGATTGCCACGACGATATGTGCTTTTCTTCCACTTTTGCTTATCAGCGGTATGATAGGTAAATTCCTTTCTCAGATGCCGATTATAGTTGTTTTGACATTGACTGCGTCTCTTGTCGAAGCCCTTATAGTTCTCCCTGTTCATCTTTATGAAATGAAAAATATCTACAGAGAAGAGCACAAGCCTGAAAGAAAATTGTTCAACTTTATGCTCAAAAAATATAAAAGTGCTCTTAACCAGGTTCTTAAATTTAGGTATGTTTCTGTATTTATTGTTATCATTGCATTTGTTTCTGCGATTTTTATAGCAAAAAACTTGAGGGTGGTTTTGTTTGGAGATGTGGCTGCAAAAACAGTTGCCGCAAAAATGGAGCTTCCGGAAAATACTCCCATTGAAAGAACAAGAGAGATTTCAAAAGAGATTGAAGATCACATACTGGAAACCCTTTATCCGGAATATATTGATTCTGTTGTCACCATAGTGGGCAGGGTGATAGAGGACAGAAGATGGATGGAAAGAGAAGAGGTGGCCGAATTTAGAATAGATTTAGAAGATTACGATGAAAAAGTTATGAACATTGTCAGAGAGTCTGTCAGAAAAAAGGCTTCTTCCATACCGGACATAATAAATTTTGAGTTTCTGAGGTCCCAGGGCGGGCCTCCTTCAGGCAGAGCGATAGATGTAAGTGTCGCCGGAAAGGACATGGATGTTCTTGAGCACATTGGAGATGAAATAATTGAATATCTTAACAGTATTCCGGGGGTTGTTGATCTGAGAGGTTCTGTTTTAAATAAAATAAATGAAATAGTTGTTGACCCTGACTTTAAAAGATTGGAACAGACAGGGGTTTCTTTAAACAGTGTGGCAGAGGCTGTCAGAGCCGCAACAGCAGGAAGGTATGCCGGGAGATATCTTGATACGGATGGAAAAGAATTAAGGATGTGGATAAGATTTGATCGCAATAAGTCCCATGTCATCAATGATATAAGAAATATTCCCGTAAGATCCGGTTCAGGCAGAATATATAGAATAGGAGATGTTTCCACTTTAAGAGAAGTTCAATCTACAGCAAGGATAAGAAGGAGTAACCGGACAAGAGAGATAAGAGTGGGTGCAAATGTAGATTATTCTATTACAACACCTTATGCTGTCAACCTTAAGATACAGAAAAGATTTGCCGATATAGAAAATGAATACCCCGGAGTTACAATGACTCTGGAAGGTGAATTTGAGGACCAGAAGCAAGCGAACAGAGACATAATACTTGCATTCCTTATGGCTGTCATCCTTATTTATATTATTCTTGGAATACAGTTTAACAGTCCTTTTCAGCCGTTTGTCATAATGATAACTCTGCCGCTTGCATTTATAGGTGTTGCTTATGGATTGTTCATTTCAGGGCTTGATCTTTCTTTGCTGGCATTGATCGCTCTTGTGGCTCTTGCCGGAATCGTAGTGAATGATTCAATAATTCTTGTTGATTTTATTAACAACCTTTCTAAAACAAAAAAAAGAAGAGATGCTTTGATCGAGGCCGGCTCAAAAAGATTGAGACCCATACTACTTACAACTATTACCACTATTGGTGGATTGACACCCATGGCACTTTTTGCAACAGGAGGAAACAGAATGTGGCAACCTATGGCGATCACCATTATTTGGGGGATAATGTTTGCCACAATACTTACTTTGTTCGTAATACCTGTATTTTATGCAATAATAGATGATTTCAAAAACATTTTCTTCAAGATATGTGGTAAAAAATGTGAATGATCCCTGTGGTGATAACTGTCTACTCTTTTCCTGATATTCTAAAACTGAAAAAAGATTTAAGAGTAAAGCATGGAGGCGATCACTTAAGGTTGAGTGAAATTTTTGAGGAATGTTCAGTTGCCAAATTAATTGACAATTGATAAAAACTATGTTTAATACACCCGTTTTTAGGGTCTTAACTGGTTTGGAGGATATAACTATGGTAAAAGAGAAAAGCAAGAAAAGCGGGAAATCGGTAGCGGCAACAGGTAAAGATAAGTATGCTAAAGATAACAGGTTGCCTATTGTTGACCAGTGTGAGGGCTGTGAGAGGATAGAAAACATTAATAATGATAAACTGTGCTCTAAATACGTAGACCCTTCTTTTCATTGGGAAAATGACCAGGTGTGTTCTTTTGCTACACATGTGAAAAGAGAAGTCAGAGCCGTCAAAAAAGCACTCAATCCGTTGAAAGCTTCAAAAAGACTTGCTAAAAAGAAATAACACCAATTTTGAAAAATTTTTTTTTCATCCATTCGCCTGAACAGGTATTTCATTTTAATAAAAAAAATGAATGCTTGAACTCCATACCCGTACTCCCTGTATTTCCCGATTTAAGCGACTTCAACCGAATCGTTGCCTGGATGAAAAGAAGAAAAAACCAGTATGCGGTTTTTTATGACCGGCATTCCTATCCTTTGAAACAGTTCCTTGCCCAGTCTCAAAACTTTTCTGCTGTTTTTCTCCATGATGCTGAAATTGCAGCAGCTTTAAGAGATACCGGTTTTGAAGGGGACATTTTTATGTTTACCAACTTTAAACAACTGACCTACTCTGGATTTTTTATAGAGTACTCGGCAACTCCGGTTGTTACAGGGAAAGTGAATTATGATAAAGCAAGCAGGGACGATCTTTCTCCCGTATATTTTATATCTGATAAATCATGTATAGCTGACTTTGGTCTTTGTATTTCGAGAAAAGGGGATTCTCAATATTTTTATAACTGTGATAACAGGTGCAGGGAAAAAAGTAAAACTAAATCAGGAGTATATTTCCCGGTTTCAATCAAACCGGAAAAATGTTGCCCCCAAGACGGTCCTGTTTTGCAGTACACAGAAGAACCCTTTTTTACATCTTTACAAAAAGGCCACTTAAGGGAACCTGTTTATGAAAGCAACTGGAACTATAGGTATCCGTTAGGAAAAAAAATTCTCAGTTCCGGAAAAGGAGAGGGGAAAAGATTCGTTTTTACCGTTGACAAGCTCTCACAACAAAAGGTCGAAAAAGAACTGACAGGCTTTTATGGATACAAAGGTTCTCTTTATAAAGGGAAATGGTTTTCTTCTGTTAAAATTTTAAAAGCTAAAAACGGTAAAGTGTCAGTTGAGGTAAGTGAAGACTGTGAAAACTTGCTTATGATAGAGCAATACACAGAAAAAGATAGAGATTTCCTTAAAAAAGCACGACACTTTATATTTACTCT
>SLOD01000018.1 GCA_007132725.1 Candidatus Sumerlaeota bacterium | reverse complement strand
GTCATATTGGGAGATGATATCATGGTAAAACTTGTGCAGGATGGATCTGCATCAGATGTAAGCTTCGTGATAGGTCCACCATAAGGGGACATGAAAGCGAAGTTGACATCACTTTCCCCGTCATCTGAACCCCCGAGATTTATAAATATAGAGGAAACATCTTCAAACTCACTGAATTCATTGTTTAAACCGACGAGTCTTACCGATTTTTCGATAGTTTCCATCATCTGTTCACCAAAAACATTGGCGGAAGTTCTTATGGCTGTTGCTCTGTCTGTCCGGACAGAAGCGGTATAAAGTCTGAAAAAAGTCGCTAAAGCAATAATGGTGATTGCTATTGTAACCAGCAGTTCCAGTAAAGTGAAACCTTTTTTAGCGACAACTCTATTCATAAAACACCTCCCCTGATCACTCACCAGTCCATGCCGTATATCTCACTACCGGCATATTGACATAGTTGCAGTTGCTATCCATGGTGACAAAATTATTACATTGCAAAGACCCGTGTCCTTTTCTCGGCCAGCCTACGATCACATCAATATGTCTGAGATAGCTGTGAGGCTCATAACTTTCATAAGAAAGTCCTGTTTTTTCAGTATACTCCGCTATCATGACCGCTCTGTAGAACATATATTGCTTTGCCGTTTTATTAAAAAGCGATTCTCCTCTTGAATCAAAAGGACTGACACTGGGATAGCCATCTTCTCTTTGAAGACTTTTCAAACTTTCGTATATGTAGGAATCAAGATAAGGGACATTATTGTCCTCCAAAGCTTCGTCAAAAGATGCGAACTCTTCGGCAGTCATTGCATTGATATCTTCAGCAAGACTCATTGCAAGAGAATAGGCCATTTGTGAAGACTCAACTTCAAAAAGTGTTGTTCCGGCTCTTGCCTGATACATCAGGAAAGAGATCATACCGGAAGCAAAGATCACCAATGCGATCATAACTTCCAAAAGAGAATACCCCTTTCCTGTCATGCTGAGTTTAAACATCTATTTTTCTACCTCCTTCATCAAAATCCATGTCATCTCCTGCAACACACACGAAATGTTCTCCTCCGGGACCGAAATCTACATAAAAATACATTGAGGCGGCATCACTTATCCGGGCCCTGAGAATGACTTGAAACACTCTGATATCTTTTAAAGGGTTATCTTCCCCATCACAACGGTTCGTGTTTTCGCTGGAGACAGAAGTTATCAGATTGCGTGTAGTATCTTTCAACTGCCCCGAAGCCGTAAATATCACTGTTGTATTACTTCCGATGTCATTTCCATTCACCTTCTCAAAAGTTATGTTGTTTTGAAGCTGAGTGCGGCGGATAATGGCATCATTTCCAGTGCCCCATGCGGTAAGACCTGTTCCAAGCCTCTGGACTATGCGGTAAGATTCCGTAGATTCAAAATGTATTGCAGTTACCGGTCTTCTTGTGATCATCTCATCTGCCTTGACAGTAGCACTTCCTGCAGCAAGAGTTCTTGCCCTTGAAAAGTCGGCAATAAGATGTGCAATAGACCTCCTTGCTCTGTTTTGTGCCGCCCATAAATTTACCTGAGGCACCGAAAAAGTTGCAAGCAGAACAATTATGAACAATACTATGATCAGTTCGATCAACGAAAAACCTCTGTTTTTGTTTTTCGACTTTGCTTGAGACATAGAAAGTTCCCCCTGAAAAATCATACAATTTTAACCTTACCACTTATATTATTTGTTTTCGCCCGCCTGTATATAATTGTACCTCTTTTCACGGGAACGAGTTCGGCTCTATATTTTCGAACCAGCAAGCCGTTGTAACAATTAGTTAATTTTCGTTTTCAGGCTCGTGTTGTTTTTTGGAAAAAATTTCTTTTTCCACTGTCTTTTTGTATTCTGAAGGGGTCAACCCCGTACATTTTTTAAACATGGTATTGAAAGTGGTTTTTGACCTGAATCCCGAATCATAGGCAACTGCAAGAATATTTTTGTTATCGTATTCTTTGTCAAGAAGAAGACCTTTAGCCTCTTCAATACGGTAACCGTTAACAAAGTTATAAAAGTTTGACTGGAGGTGGCGGTTGATAACATAAGAAAGAGTGTTCGTAGTCGTTTTTATTTCTTTTGCAAGTACCGGAAGAGAAAGATCCGGATCTATAAAAAGCTTTTTTTCTTCCATTGCATTTTTCAATCTTTTGACCACTTCAGCAACGATCTCTGGATCCACTTTCTGATCTTCAGGTATCAACTCTGCCTCTCCGACACCATTTTCCAATTTTTCACTGCACAACTTTTTATTCTTTTTATGAGAATGTAAAAAATATCCAACTGTTGTCATAGCAAGTAAAAACAATATCCCGACAAGCACCCTTTCCGGCCACGGCGATCTTTGTATAGATATTTCGAGTGGTGTTATAGTCCCCTTTTTTTCTCCCTCTCTTAACTTTGTATCGAACGATTTTATTTTTAAAATATATTTCCCCGGTTTAAAATCCCTCAAGGTTATCATTTCAACGGTACCTATATCATTCCAGACATCCTCCTTGTCCGGAGGTCCGAAACTGTATGCAAAAGCTATGTTTTCGTTTCTGAGATAGTTGAGCGGTACAAACCTGATATCGATCTGGGATGAGTTGTATGGAATATTTTCAAGTTTCATCTTTTCATATCTTTTTCCATCAATGGAAACTTCTTTTATTATCACTTCTGGTTCATTAATGTTTTGAAGTTTTTCCGGATCTGCTTCTATCAATCCTCCAGTTGAGGGGAACATCAATTTCCCGTTTTTTCTTTTTAAAGAAGAGGGGTATACCCCACCTGTATTTTCCATTTTCCTGATACCGTCACTTTGACCGAAAAGTCTTACAGGGATCTTTCCTTCAGGATTTTCAAGGAACTTATTAATATCACTTTTCCTTATAAAGAATATTCCTCTTGAACTTGTAAACCAGAAATCTTCATTGTCATCCTGAAGGATCGAAAAAATACTGTCGCTGGGGAGTCCGTCCCTACTCCTTATGTGAATAAAACTACCATCTTCTTTTAAAAAATTTATACCGGAGTCATCCGTAGTTATCCAGAGGTTTCTGTCATTATCTTCATATATTGAAAGAACGCTGTCTCCTGACAAACCATCTTTCCTTGAGTAAATATCATAGCCGTCTCTTTTCAGTTTCAGCAACCCCTCTGATGTTGCGATCCAAATTATCCCGGCTCTGCTTTCATATATCTGTCTGACCATTGAATCAGGAGGAACCGGACGGAGTTCATGAAAAAAATCTTTGAACTGTCTATCTTTAAGCATCAATATTCTGCCACCTATTGTTCCTGTCCACACAGTATTCCTGCTGTCCTCATAAACGGCTCCTATCACTTTTGCGGGGAGTCCGTGCCTTTCATCATAGACTGACAACCTTCTTCCATCCCATTTTACAAGACCGGTCGCTGTACATATCCATATATTTCCTGAAGAATCTTCATGAAGACCGCCTATCAGATTAGAAGGAAGACCACTGCCCTCGTTGAATCTTTTTGTTTTTTTATCTGTGATATAGTTAATTCCCCCGCCTCTCGTTCCAACCCACAACCCCCCTTTGCTGTCCTCAAGTATCCCGTAAACAACATTACTTGAAAGACCTTCTCTTGTAGTATAGGTTGAAAATATACCATCGTGGAACATGGCGATGCCATCATCCGTTGCAACCCACAAAAACATCTGCCTGTCATACAGAATATCTCTCACACTTTTTCCCGGAAGACCGTCAACTGTCTCAAACCTCTCCACCTTTCTGCCCGATATTCTTACCATGCCCAGCCTTGAAAGTCCTGCCCATAGATTACCGTCTTTGTCTTGGGTAATTGATGAGACCGCTGAACCGAAAGAACCTTCCGAAGCTTTGACAGGCTTAACAGAAATATCAGAGAGGTCATATATTTCCCCGGTAATAGTTCCCGCATAAGTATCTCCTTGCGAAGATGTAAAAAGAGATGTGACAACTGACGGAATAACATTATTGATCTTTTCCGGAATAAAAAAACGCACTCCATCATATTCAACTATTCCTTTCTGTTCGGACGAAATAACAAGATCTCCGTTCCTGTCAAGAACCATCGCCATTATACGGGCATCTGAAAGTTCTTTTTCACGGTAGCTCCGGATTGTTCCGGAAGAATTGTCAAAAGAAGCAAGTCCTTTGTCAGTACCTATCCATATTTTGCCTTTTCCATCTGACAACAGAGATCTTATCAGTTTAGAGGGAAGTCCATCACTCTCATCATACAAAGTAAACTTTTTCCCTTTTTTCAAAATAAGACCCGCTTCCGTTCCCATCCATATATTTCCTTGTTCATCTTCAAGGATAACTCTAACTTTGTTAGATCTGAAAACATCATATCCCGATCTGTCGTAGATGGTAAATTCCGAGCTGTCAAAAGATGCCGCCCCTTCATCAGTACCGACCCATATTCTCCCATATCTATCCTGGATAATGGTATTGACGGAGCTGTGAGGCAAACCGTTTGCAGACCTCCATACATTCCTTACATACTGGTGCAGAGGCTTCTCTGTCCAGCTTATAAATGTTTCCGCATCAATGACTGATGCTGTGATAAGGAGAAATGATATAACAAAGCACTTGATCACTTTCATGTCTGTATTTTAAAACAGAACCGTTCTTTTTCAAGTTATTTTGACTGGAGATGTTCATCTCCTTTTTTAGTGTGGCGATAAAGCTCAAGTCCGAGATAGAACACTATAAGCGATATCCATTGACTTGTTGAAAATATGAGAAAGCTTCCCCTCACGTCGTACCTGAGAAATTCAATAAAAAATCTGCTGGATGAGTATAGAAGGAGAAAAACAGCGGCAATATAGCCGGGATTCTGTTTTTTTTTACCATAAAGTATTTTGACAAGCACAATAAAAATAACAAAATTAGTAAAAGAATGTATCAACTGTGTCGGTATAATAGGCTGTGTTTTGGTATAAAGGCTTGTATTGACCCGGTCCAGGCTGTAAAGCATAAACATGGTCCTTGAACCTTGAGGAAAACTTATACCGAAAAGGGATGAGGGTCTGCCGAAACAACACCCTTCAAAAAAACACCCTAACCTTGTTATCCACAAACCGTTAGCTACAACAAGGGCGGCAGAATCTGCCGTAAACTTAAAAGCTTTCCAGTTCCCGGGGTAATTTACCATCGTATGGACGGCACCTGCAATAAAACCGCCAAGTAAACCTCCATAAAAAACATGTCCCATTCCGAAAGGATTTAGCATCACAGTAAAAAGATAGCTGACTCCCTCTTCCTTCAGTTTGGCAATATACATTCCGAGCATTCCTTCAAAAAGAATGTGGAATATTCTTGAAAAAACAAGTGTCACCGGAATTATCGAAAAAGGAAGAGCAACCTGTTTCCAGGGATTTAACCCCATTTTTTTACCTGAAAAAAAAGCTATCGGAAAAGCAAGAGAGAACGAAAAAAACAAAAGGGTCATGTAAGATCCGGGATATTTAAACCCCAGGTATTCAAAAAAAGGTCTGAAAATATCTGCATTCATACGATCTTCCCCTGAAAAACTGCCCGGAGAATATTATCATATCAAAAAACTTTGTCAAAATCTGTCATTAACAGGCTCTCTTAACTTTGCTTTAACAACACCTCTAAGAGCATTGGTAAGAAATATTTCACTATTTTTCAACATCACTTTTGAAAACCGTTTTTCATATATATTACAACCTTTTAACTTCAAGTATTCAATGAAGTATTTTCTACATATTCCTGCAACGATTTTTCCATCATCAGGGGGAGTAAAAAAATCGTCCCCTTTTTTAATGAAAATATTTGTATAGCTTCCTTCAAGAACATCTCCACTGCTTTTGTCTATCAGTATCACCTCTTCTGAATTAATTTCAGTATGTTTTCTAAACGGCCATCTTTTAAGAGATCCCTGAGGCTCGATCTCTTTGAAACTTATCAAAAACAGTTCTTTTTTATCTTCAAAAGGTTCGAAGTTTATTTCAGAAGTGCCCTCTTTTTTGAGAATCATACGCATTCTCGCATTTGGAATAACATTTTTATCAAGAGACTTTATGACAGAATTTATCAAGTGATCTTCATCAAAAGGGATATTCAGCTTCTCCGCCCCGTTTTTAAGCCGTAAAATATGATCTTCTATCCAGACAGGACAAAAATCTGCGATCCTTACTGTTGTAAAAACTCCTTCTGTCAACAAAATCTCCCTTTTCCGTAAGACAGACCATAATACCTTAAAAGTATCTCTAAAGCAAAAAGCATGGATATTTATCAATCCAATTTTGTTTATGTGGAAATTTTTCCCTGCAGCACCTCTTCTTCATGTTTCAGGAAGTAATCTATTGTTTCGATGCGGATGTTGAAGACTATATTTCAGACAAATTTTCAATTAAAACCAAGTCCTTATATCCATTAAGTATTAATTTATTTTTCACATCAACTTGCTCAAAAACTGATTTCTGTTTCTCATTCAGTTCAGAGTTGTATTTACATTCAATAAGATATTGTTCTCCGAAATACTTGTCAGTTATAAAATCAATTTCAACGCCATTCTGTACGAAATAAAAAGGGTTCTTCTTTTTTATTTTCAGATAGATATAATTTTCAAAAACAGCACCTTTATCCCGATAACCTGTGTAAGCATTCCTTATTCCGATATCACCGCAGTAAAGTTTATTCTGTGATGTCACTTTTTCATTTGTTTTCCCATATTTTTTTACCAGTCTTATTAAAAATGCATCTTCAAAATAATCAATATAATTTTTTGCATTGCTTGGAGAAATGTTGAGTATTCTCGCAACATTATTTATGCTTAATATTTTTCCGGATCTTTCCATAAGAAGAAGGAACAGTTCTTCTATAACCGTTTTCATTTTTATATTGTGTTTTGCTATTATGTCTTTGTATATCAACTGTTCAGCAAGATTTTTAAGATATTCTCTTTCTCCGTTTATAACAAATTCAGGTATTCCCCCTTCCTGCAGATAATCATCAAAATAACTCCGGGCAAGATCCATATCGGCTCTTTTAAGGCTGACGCCCTTAAAACTCAACCATTCATCAAAATCAAGCGGATCAATTTCAATTATTCTGCTTCTTCCTGTAAGATATGCATTCTGATCAACAAATACAGATGAACTTGATGAACCTGCTATTATTTTAACATTATTTCTGTCATAAAGGTTTTTTAACTGCTGTTGCCACTTATCTTTATATGTCACTTCATCGAGGAAAAGAAATATTTTTTCTTCAGTTTTAATTTTCTGTATCAGTCTGTACTCATCAATTACCTCAAGAATGGATTTGTCATTTAAAAGAAAATCATCGAGACTTACAAAAAGAACCCTTCTACTGTCAACCCCGTTTTTAATGAGCTTTTCTATAACAAGCTTCATTATTGAAGTCTTCCCTACTCGCCTTAAGCCGGCAAAAAGAATAATGTCCCGTCCCCCGAGAAGAGTAAAAATCTTATTCACATATTTATCTCTTGGATTTAAATTAAAACTGTATCCAACATCCCACCATGGATTAAAAACATGAAGCAACCTTTCCATAATTATTCTCCACAAAAGAATAAATTCTTAACAAACTATACTTTGCCAAAGAATAATTGTCAAGGAATTTCTTTTCTAATCGCTCTTCCC
>SLOD01000095.1 GCA_007132725.1 Candidatus Sumerlaeota bacterium | reverse complement strand
TTTTTTGATGAAGAAGGTTTTGTTTTTGATCCGGTCTTTTTATATTTTTTTCTTGCTTTGCGGTTTCTTACGATAAAGGGGGTTTCCGATATTTTCTTTCTGATATCTTCAAGGTATTCAATGGTCTGTTCTTTTAATTTTCCTTTGAAAACTATTACAAACTCCTCTCCTCCAAATCTGAAAGCTTTTCCCCCTCCGCCAACTGAGGAAATGGTTTTGGCAACAAGTTTGAGCACTTCATCCCCGGTATCGTGCCCATAGGTGTCGTTAAATTTTTTAAAGTGATCAATGTCGGCCATTGCAATTGTGTATTTCGATCCGATTGCGGCAGAATATTCATTATAAGCTCTTCTTCCGGGAAGCCCTGTCAGCTCATCAATGTAAGAGATGGTATAAATTGATGAAAGCACTCCAAGAAATATAGTGATCGAAGCGAAAAGCAAGTTCATACTTGTAATGTCATTACCCGTTGCAACCAAGGCCGTAAGTCCCGTGACAGTTCCTACTGCAAAAGAGATGTCATAGCTTCGACTTCTTGCGATATTTTTGAAGGCTGTAATTAGAATAAAAATAAAAGGTAGAAAAAAGTGCTCAATATTTACAATAAAGCGAACAGTTGAAATAATACTGTTTGACGACTTGTAGTAGACAGAGCTGCTTTCAGCAGTGAAATAGTAGATCAAGATTATCTGAGAAACTATAAATACCACTTTTTTTAGCCCGTGAACAGAGAGCACACCTCTTTCACTGGAGTTAGTTAAATACAAAACATTGAATGAAATGAATACCATGAACTCATTTTGAGGTATGAGAGCGAAGTAAGGGAACATTTCTTTGAAAAACCAGAAAAGAAGCAGTGCAAGGATGAAAAAAACCCTGCTTTTGTTAAACCTCAGGCAGACAGCAAATGTAAGTGCTGCAAAAACTGCGACAACGACGGGTGATATTTTAAGAAATTCTTTTATAAAAATAAATTCACTGCTGAAATAGACCACGATTGAAGAAAAAGTAATAAAAAGCAGTGATAAAAAACTTTTTTTCATGGGGTATAAAAAATTGTTGCTCCCGGTCCAAGAGGAATTCCGATCGTTATCCATAAAACAAGCATTATTGTCCAGACAACAAGGAATCCAATAGAGTACGGGACCATAAGAGATATTATTGTGCCGATTCCCGAATTTTTGTCATATTTCCGTATAAAAGCAATTATCAGAGCAAAGTAACTCATCATCGGACTTATAATATTTGTTGTGCTGTCACCGATCCTGTAAACAGCTTGAGCAAGATCAGGAGAAAATCCGAGAGTCATAAATATCGGCACAAATATTGGTGCCAGCAATGCCCATTTTGCTGAGGCACTTCCTACAAAAAGGTTGAAAAACCCTGATAAAAGGACGAAAAGTATTACCATCATAGCCATGTTGAGTTGTGTTGATTTAAGGAAGTCGGCACCTTTGACTGCAATGATTATACCAAGGTCGCTCCAGTTGAAAAAAGAGACGAACTGAGCGGCAACAAACGCAAGAACTATGTAAAGAGCCATTGATTTCATTGCACTTTCCATTCCCATCACAACATCATTGTCGCTTCTTATTGTTCCGGCTCCGATACCGTAAGCGATACCTGCAGCAACAAAAAGGACAAAAAGAACTGTAATTATCCCTGTAATAAAAGGAGATGTGAGAAAAGATCCATCCATTGCTCTTAAAAATCCGTTTCCGGGGATTATTCCTATAAGGATTATTGCAAATATCACTCCACTCGCTATGGCGGCATAAAGCACCCCTTTTCGCTCATTTTTACCGAGGTTTGTGCTTTCGTCACTGACAGCTTCTCCTTCATATTTTCCAAGTCTCGGCTCAATGATCTTTTCTGTGATCCATGTTCCGACACCTGAAATGACAAATGTGGAAGCAACCATAAAGTAGTAATTCGCGGTGGGAAGAACAACGACATTGGGATCAAGAATTCTTGCTGCTTCCTGGGAAAGTCCTGAAAGCATAGGGTCGAGAGTGCTGATTGAAAGATTTGCACTGAAACCGCCTGATACACCGGCGAAAGCGGCGACCATTCCGGCAATCGGATGTCTTCCTGCAGCATGGAAAATAATTCCTGCAAGGGGTATGAGAAGAACATATCCAGCATCACTTGCTATGTTTGACATAATGCCGGCAAAAACGATAGTGAATGTAAGAAGTTTTTTTGGTGAGTAAAGAACGACCATCTTTATTGAACTGTTTATAAGTCCGCTGTGTTCAGCAACTCCAATACCAAGCATAGCAACAAGAACTATTCCCAGAGGTGCAAATCCGGTAAAATTCGGCACCATTTCTATCATTATTCTATGCAGCCCCTCTATAGTAAGAAGGTTGTTTACTGTAATGATTTCCTTTGTTCCCGGATGAATGACACTCCAACCTGCAAGATGCCCGATATATGAAAATATTAAAACAAGCAAAGCCGCAATTGCAAAAAGAGTGACAGGGTGGGGGAGAGCATTTCCTGTTTTTTCAACGAAATTGAGTACCGAATCAAAAAATTTCTTTTTCTGTGCTTTTTCCAAAACTTTACTCCGTAAAAAATGTTAACATCTAAAAACAGAGTAATATTACCACTATTTTTTTATGAATAAAGATTTTGGGTCATTTTTAAGGAATAAAAAGTTTTTTTAAGTAATTACGGCATCAATCTTCCCATACGGGAGGATTCGGAGGAAACAGTTCGTCTCTGTGCTGCATAAGTTTTTCGCAGTCATAACTGTCATCAATTGGGACAAGTATAATAGGGCTTAAACTGTAATCATCGCCATTTTCACCTCTGTACTGGATCCACTCATCGTCACTTTTCAAAAGAAAATTTGTTGCATCAATAACAAGTTGTTCAGAGTCGTCATGCACAACACCTTCTATATTTCCACTTTCCATAAGGTATGCTTCAAAGGCAAATATCTCTCTTCTGGCTATATATATCTCCTCCCTTCTTCCAAACATGTCAATAAACACTGTAACTCCCGGTTTCCCATCGTTATCAGCATCAACAAGTCTCGGATCATCGGGTTTTATTGATTCCGGAAGAGGTGTGTTGTAGGGATCTTCATACTCAATTCCAAGCAAAGTGGGAGTTCTTGGTCTCCATAAATAAAAATTTCCATCATCATCTTTCCTGATATCCATATAAGTTGAATCGGGAATAATTGCCTGAGTTAATTCATCGGGGACTGTAGCGGTAAAATTCTGGTTTGTGATCTGTTCTGAATGGCAGAAACGATCTGTTATTTTAAGTTGCCCCTCTTCTCTTTCAAAAGTTGTAAACCCATAAGAAATGATCAAGTTTTTAAAAATTCCCATAAATCCCATGTCAGTATAATAAGCAACGATATCGTAATGGGCGTACCGACCTTCGACTTTTTTCATGAATTCTTCTTCAGTCATTTCTGAAGGAAGAGTTTCTTCATCATCTACTTCAATCATTTCATCTTCATCCGTTACTTCAGTTTCCTCAAAATCGTCAAGTATGTCATTTATGTCATTTAATTCATCTTCATCAACAGTTTCTTCAACCTCATTTTCGGAATAATCGTCAGAAAAGACCTCTTTATCGTTTTTCTCCCCATTGTTAAAAGTGTCAATAGAGTCATTTTCACACGATACAAACAAAAAAAAGCTGAAAACAAAAATAAAACCTGCAAGTAACTTCATAATGCCCTCCAAGAAGAAAATAAACATAAGACGATTAATTTTTATAAAAGTGTGGTTGAAATTCGTCCTCAATTTAAAATTTTTGAAAAACAGTACTTTTTAAGAGTAAGTTCAGGGTTCAGTTTTCTGAATCAAAACCCTGTTTTTTTAAGATTTTAAACTTTTCCTATACTGAAGAGGAGTTTGCCCTGTTGATTTCTTAAAGAAATTGTTAAAAGCAGATTTTGATTTGAATCCGGCAAGAAGAGATATTTCGAGTATTGTCTTGTCGTCAAATTCAGGATTTGCAAACATTGATGTAACTTCTTGGATTCTAAGCTCATTTATATATGTCATGAAGTTCTTGTTCAATTTGCTGTTGATAAAACGACCCAGAAGATATGGCTGGACATTTATCATTTCTCCTAAAGTTGCAATGTTTATGTCGTGATCAAGATAAGGCTTTTTTTCTTTAATTATTTTTTTCAGTCTTGAAGCAATAATTTCAGAATATTCATTATTTATTGAAGATTGTGCTGTGCTTTTTTCTTCATTTAAAGACGCTGTCATTTTTTTTGACTGGGCAAAAATGTCAGGATGTGATATCGCAAAATATGCAAAAATATAGATCCAGGAAACGGTGGCAATGTTCAATATGAATCCGTGGATCAGAGGTAAAGCAGGGTAGTTTGATACAAAGTGACCCCCTATGGCAACGAAAAAAAACTGAAGAATATTGATAAATATCCAGACGAATACCGATATTTTTATCCAGAAAACGGTTGCACTGTTTTCATCTGTGCTGTAATTGACCATTTTTTTCTGATAAGCAATTATTTCTCTGAGCATCAAAATCGAGTAGGCTGAAGATACAGATAAGGTATAGGCAAAAGAAATTCTAAAAAAAAGGTCGGACAGGTCATCAAATAAAAAGAGAGGTATGGTGAAAAACAGAGCGTATCCGGCAAAAGGGATGCAGTGCTTTAAGTTTTTTGCAGAAAAATTTTCAATTGAACCTGTTATCAGAAGGATATAAAAGTAAAAAACGGGTAGAGAAACAGGGATAAAAAGGTTTGCGGCAACGATAAGTTCTTTTGCATGAGCTGTAAAAACCTGTTTCCCCAGAAAAGCAAGAAGTAGCATCAATGAGTAGAAAAAGATGGCAAAACCGAGAGTTTTGTTGCTTAAATCCTCTTTTTTATTGAGAATTTTAATAACACCAAAAATTAGTCCCGGGAAAGCACCAAGAGCAATTATCAGATTCATGAAAGACCTTATGTTTAAGCCTCAAAAGCATTAAAGGCTAAACAAAATATGGCTGCAAGTCAAATTTTAGGTGTCGGGAGTTATTTACAGTAAGTCATCGTGGAACTGAAACTTGAAATTAAAAACAGTATATTGTATGATTTTGTCTTAATAATTCTTTGATTGGAGAACAAGTTATGAAAAAGATTTTAATTATAATGCTTTTATTGTCGGTGTTTATAGTTGTTTCGTGTGGAGGGGTTGACACAGGAGATATTGGAAATACAGGGGATACGGGAAACACGGGAGACACAGGAGACACAGGAGACACTGGAGATACAGGAAACACAGGTGATACAGGTGATACAGGAGACACAGGAAATACAGGAGATACAGGAGATACAGGAAACACAGGAGATACAGGAAACACAGGAGATACAGGAGACACAGGAGATACAGGAGACACTGGAAACACAGGAGATACTGGAAACACAGGAGATACTGGAGAGCCTGAAACATGTACTCTTGAAAATGCCTGGATGCTTCCTAGTGATGACTGGGGAACTTACTCCTACATGAGAATGATAGGGACTCTGGTTGACTATGTTGAAGGTGTCCAAGTTGAGGATGCAACGATCGTAAACGGAAGAGTAAGACTTGAAAACGGTCCAAGCTATGAGTTCAATGAAGGGTATTATGTTGCTCAGGGCTCAACTGCTATGTCAACAGGATCCCAGTATATCGTATCCAACCGTGAAAACGGTTTTGTCGTAGTTGACCACCTCGAATTTTCGACCCGTTTTCAAAAAGGTCTCATCCCTGAAATAATCCAGGAAGGAGTTAATGAAGTGGCAATGGGTGGACTCGCAACTCTTTCAAGACAGTACGTGGACCTTTACTTCGATCCTGACACTTTTGTGACAGAAAAATTTTTTTACAGGAAAGTGTGCTGGGTAGCAGTTTCTGAATACGGAGAAACAGAACTTTTCGGTGAGCCTTACGACGATCTGCCAATTGGCGGTATTTACGGTTGTTTTGATGACGACCAAACTGGTGCTGATGGCGAAACTTTAAGAATGATGTTCCGTAACAAACTGACCGCTGACAGAACAGAGATACTTGAGATAATCAACGCCCGTGCAGACGGAACAGCTGCTGAGCTTGGAGATGAAGATTTTACGCCGATCTGTGAATGTCGCAATGAAGAAGGTGTTCTTGTTGACTGTTCTGTTTACGATGGTCCCGGTGGAGCAGAAGACGGTATATGTCGTCCGAATCCCTGTAATGATGTTGACAATAGTGACGGCGAATGTATTCCGCAGAAAATATATTTTGACGATTATGATGAAGATAAAGGTTGCTATTTTAGCGGATATGTATGCGGCTGTGAAGAAGGATATGAATGGGAAGATGATAAATGTGAATAAGAAACTGTGGTCGTCTTAATCCGTTATAATTCATAGTGGAACTGTTTCAGGAAGAAGGAGTCTTTTTTATAATCCGGCAGCTTCCTTAATATATCTCAACCTGTTTTCGGGATGTGGATGGGTTGAAAAGTAGTGTTGGAATTTATTTAATTTGTTGAATTTTTTAAGTTTTCTTGTTGCTTTTACGGCTCCGTCAGGTTTTCCGTAAGCAAGTGTTACCATTTGAAGGGCAAAAAGATCAGCTTTTTTTTCCTGTGTCTGGGAGAATCTGTTAAACATAAAAGATGCCGTGTGTACCGATATGGTCTGTGCCGCTCCACTGTCAAATGTTCCGAAAACTGTAGCCATTAAAACATATATCAAAGCACTCCCCAGCCTTTTGTTGTGGTCACGATAATGGAAGTGCCCAAGTTCATGTGCAAGAATAAATGCTCTTTCTTCTTCTTTTTCCATGGCATCAAGGAGTCCCTTGTAAAATACTATCGTCCCTCCGGGCAGTGCAGCAGCATTAAAGGTGTCATCGGGAAGAACACATATTCTATAGTCAAGTCTTTTGTCTTTAGGAGAAAAGAAAGGTCTGAATTTTTCGAGGATCGTTTCAAGTTCTTTCACTTCTTCTTCCATTTTTACAGCACACATCGGAGCAGAAATAAGTGTCCCTAATTTTTTTTCAACTTTTACGGGGATGTAGGGAGATAACAGCTCAGAAGCAACTGATATTAAGAAAACCACTGCCGCAGTAATGACAAAAATGCCTGTCACCATTTTCAGAAACTCAATAAGGGGATTGTTTTTAGTAATATTTACAGAATCATCAGGGATTTTAGAAACATATTTCATAACTGCGGGTCGGCAATATCTTTTTTGTATTTTACAGCAGTACCGTAAGCTATAACCTCAATACTTCCAACGCTGTTCTTTTTGTCGGCACTTCTCCCTATAGAAGTTGTTTCTATCCTCAGGTTCAAGATCATATCAGCGGTTAAAGCGGACTCTTTCATTCTTAAAATAGCTTCTCTTCTTCCACGGTCAATGAGTGTTTCGTAAGACCTTACATTGCCTCCGAAAATGTTTCGAAGTCCTGCAAGGATCCTTTTAAAGTAATCAATTGAAACGACAACATTTCCAGTTACAAGATATGATCCCGCAACGGTTTTTTCCTGAGAAACAAAGTTTTTTGTCGTTGTTACAGGTATTCGTGAAAGCAGCGACTCCCGCTTCCTGATGTTTCTGTAATGAGAAGCTTCCGCAAATCTGCCTATGAAGAATCCGGTTGCAAGAAGTGCAAAAAATACAAGCACTTCCATATTAATCTCTCACTTT
>SLOD01000032.1 GCA_007132725.1 Candidatus Sumerlaeota bacterium | reverse complement strand
TTTTTGCAAAGTGGACTTGACAAAAAGCATTGATTGTTGTAAAGTGGACTTTACAAATTGCATATTTTAAAGCACTGGATGAAAAGGTGTTCGTTATATTTAAAACCTTTCTTGACACCGAGTTATCTCGCAATATAATTAAACTAACCTGTTTAAGGAGGTTAGTAGTGACGAGAGAAGAGCTTATAAAAAAAACTATTCTTTACTTGAACAAGTTGCCGGGAGAAAAGCTTGTTGAAGTTCATGATTTTGCCGAATATCTTCTTGCCCGCAGTGAAAACTATTTTTTGGAGGAAAACATCAAAGTTTTGTCCGAAAAATCGGAAAGTCTTTCTTTTCTTGAAAACGAAGAAGAAGATATTTACAGCGTAAGTGATGTAAAGGAAAAATACAAATGAAAGGAGCAATTGTTCTGGTTTCTTTTCCTTTTAGTGATCTTTCCGGGAAAAAAGTTCGTCCTGCTTGCATTCTAGCCGATGATGGCAGAGATGTAACTTTAGCTTTTATTTCAAGCGTTATAAAGAATCAGGGACCTTTTGATCTAGTTTTAAAGCCGGATAAAACAAACAACCTTAAAAAAGAATCACTGCTAAAAACATCCAAAATAGCAACTTTAAGCAAATCCATTATTCACGGTAAAATTGGATATCTTAAGCCGGAAACAGTGTCTCAAATGAATGTACTTCTCATAAAGTATTTAAAACTGTCTTAAAACATCCCCCGACAATATAGGTCGTATCACATCAGTATAATAATTATGTGCAGTTTGAATATTGTTTGAGCAGGAGATGTGATGACGAGTTGTGAGTTTAAAGTTTTAACTGAATTTCTATCTTTTCCTCTTGAAAACAGCGACCCTGTTTTTGAAAAGTTTATAGCGATGAAAAAGGGGGTGTTCCACGGATCAGAAAAAAGGAGATTCCTCTATATTCCGGGCAGAAGAAAAAACAAGGTTCTTCTTGTTGCCCATGCAGATACATGGTGGGAATATTACTGTGAAAACGATGTTGTTTTTGAAGATGGCAGATTCTTTTCTACCGGAGAATACGGTATCGGAGCTGATGACAGAGCCGGGTGTGCAATTGTGTGGCTTCTTAAAGATTCGGGGCACTCTATTTTAATAACTGACGGAGAAGAAAGAGGTGTCTTGGGAAGCTGTTATTTATATTCTCAACACAGAGAAATATATGATGAAATAAATAGAGAACATCAATTCATGGTTGAATTTGACAGACGGAACGGAAATGATTTCAAATGTTATGATTCCGGATCATCAGATTTTAAAAAGTATGTCGCTTTAAAAACCGGGTTCAGCGAGCCTGACAAAAAATCTACAACTGACATAGCTGTACTTTGCAATAAAATCTGCGGAGTAAACCTCAGTATCGGATTTTACAACGAACATACTGAGAATGAACACCTTATCTATGAAGAGTGGCTGAACACCCTGAATATCAGCAGAAAATGGCTGAAAGAAAAATATCTGCCTAAATTTAAGTTGATAAGATAACACAATTTCCTTTTATTCTTTGCAAATAACTGGATTATGATCTTGCAGACATAGAAGCAATCGAATAAAACTGAATGTCTTAAAACATAAATCAAGCAGCAGCAATTCTTTTTGTTGAGAAATTCTTAAAAGGCACTATAATTGTATTTGGTTAAAGGAGGTGCCGATTGTACAACAAAAGAGATATTATAAAAAAACTTAAGTTTATCCTTACTCAACTTGATGTAAAATACGATAAAATATATCTTTTTGGCAGCAGGTCGGGACAGGATTTTAATGAAGAGAGCGACTGGGACTTTCTTATAACTGTAAAAAACAATATTTCGGAAAAAGAAAAGAGATCCTTCAAAGCCCGGATAAGAGTTGAAATGCACAACTTTTTTCCGGATATGTTTCTTGATTTGTTCATTATAGAAAAGTCTGTTTTTCAAAAAGAGAAAGACATTCTAAACACAATTTCAAACACAGTACAGTCTTGCGGGATAAGTATATGATCAATTATTTATCTGAGTGGCTTAATAAAGCTGATTCTGATCTGAATGTTGCAAAAATACTTATCGAAAAAGAGATGCACTTAGAAATAATCGCTTTCCATTGTCAACAAGCTACAGAAAAGTACCTTAAAGCACTTCTTGTCTATAAAAATTTAAAAATTCCTAAAACCCACGATCTTGACGCTCTTTTTTTGCTGTGTGTTGAAGAGGAAGCGGCGTTGAAAAGAATTGATCGTATAAAGTTGTCCGCTCTTACTGATTTTGCTGTTGAATATCGTTATCCTGTAGTTTCTTCCCCTCCGGAAACCAGCGAAATAAAATCATATTTGGAACTGGCACAAGAAATCGGAAATATAATAAAAGACATCGTTTCCGAAAAATAATCAGTTTAATCCCCTACAACATAGGTCTTTGGTGAGTGAGCAGTGAACAGTGAAACTGGTGAGACAAGAAAACAATCACCTTCCCCATAATTTTGATAAAAACAGAGTGGTGGCTATCATTTTAACGAGAGATAGATTTAGCAGATATAGAGGCATTGTCAAATGTCAAGGATTGAACATGTCCTCAGAGAAATTCAGCAACTAATTGAATTTTATGATAAAACAAAAGATTTAAGAGAAAAAATACCTGCAAAATCAAAAAAGAAAAACCATTACGATCAAGACCATTTTTCTATAAACTCTGACACCATAAAAGAAAAAAAGAAAGCTATGGTGAGTGAGGCAAGGAGACTTTAAGATAGTGAAGAGTGCGCAATGAAAACTATTTTTTGGAGGAAAACATCAAAGTTTTGTCCGAAAAATCGGAAAGTCTTTCTTTTCTTGAAAACGAAGAAGAAGATATTTACAGCGTAAGTGATGTAAAGGAATTTTATATGTTTGGCGAGTGAACAACAGCGAGATGCTGTAATTTCCTTTTATTCTTTGCAAATAACGGGATTATGATGTATAATTAGAAAGATTTTTGGTTGAGGATTTTATGAGTGAAATAGTAAAAGTGGTAACAAAAAAAAAGCTTTCAGACTTAAAGAATGATAAAAGTGATCTTGAATATTGGCTTTCAAAAACAGATCAGGAAAGAATTGAAGCAGTGGAAAAATTGAGGAGACAATATGGCGGAAGTGACCAAAGACTACAAAGAGTTGTTAGAGTTATTAAACGAAAAAAGAGTTGAATACCTTATTGTGGGAGCTTATGCTCTTGCTTTTCACGGGCATCCGAGATTTACGGGAGACATTGATATTCTTGTAAATCCAACTGAAGAAAATGCAAAAAAAATCCTTGAAGTGTTAAATGATTTCGGTTTTGCTTCTTTAGGACTGGAATTATCTGATTTTACAGCAAAATACAATATTGTTCAGTTGGGGATTCCACCGGCAAGGATTGATTTTCTGACAACAATTGACGGTGTAACATGGAATGAAGCTGAAAAAGGCTCCGTTGAAGGTTTTTATGGCGATGTTCCTGTAAGATATATCGGAAAAAAAGAATACATCAAAAATAAAAAGGCATCAGGCAGATTGAAAGATCTTGCAGACATAGAAGCAATCGAATAAAATAAACTCCCATATATAATAAAGATCAGGCTTGAAAATTTTTGAAAAGCACAACATAAAACGGGGTTTTGCCTTGACTTTTTTAGAGATGGCTGTCATTTGTTGTTCCACTTTATGCCGTTGAAAACATCAGACAATTTATATAAATATGTTTTTTCTTGAGTATTATCGTCTCTGATATAATATTTTTGAAGATTTTGATATTTTGGAGAGTTAGATGAGTAAATGGACAATTGATTCAGTCAGAGAGACTTTTTTAAATTATTTTAAAGATAAGGGGCACACAGAGGTTGAAAGTTCCCCTCTTCTTCCTGCGGAAGATAAAACCCTCCTTTTTGCAAATGCAGGTATGAACCAGTTCAAGAACATGTTTCTTGGCAGAGAAAAAAGATCTTACGCAAAAGCATGCAGTTCCCAGAAATGTGTAAGAGCAGGTGGAAAACATAACGACCTTGAAAATGTCGGTTTTACATCAAGACACCACACTTTTTTTGAAATGCTCGGAAACTTTTCTTTCGGGGATTACTTTAAAAAAGAGGCGATAGCCTATGCGTGGGAACTGTTAACAGAAGTATATAAAATAGACAAAAACAAGCTTTTTATAACAGTTTTTGAAGAAGATGATGAGGCTGAAAAGATATGGATAGAAGTTGCCGGAGTTGATCCTGCAAAAATTTTCAGAATGGGTGAAAAAGATAACTTCTGGGCGATGGGAGATACCGGACCATGCGGACCATGCAGTGAAATACATTATGATCTTGGAGAAGAGCTCAAAGTTGAAAAACCGTTTTTTGATAATGGAATGCCCGATTTTGATTGCGGCAGATTCGTAGAAATATGGAACCTTGTTTTCATGCAGTACAACCGTGATGAAAACGGGAGACTTCATCCTCTTCCCAACCCCAGCATTGATACAGGAATGGGGCTTGAAAGAACAACTGCCATTTTAAACGGAAAGCTATCAAACTATGAAATAGATATTTTCAAGGCTCTTAAAGATCATACGAGATCTATCGCTCCATCAACCATAGATGAAACTCTTGATGCCAGCCTGAATGTCATTGCCGATCACACAAGGAGCGTATCTTTCCTCATTGCTGACTCCATTACACCTTCAAATGAAGGGAGAGGCTATGTTTTAAGAAGGATAATGCGGAGAGCTATCAGACACGGACACAAAATAGGTTTTGAAGATCTTTTCTTTGACAGAGTTTGCAAAAAACTTATCGAACTTATGTCGGGACATTACCCTGAACTGAAAGAGAAATCAGATCTCATAACAAACATTGTGGCAGAAGAAGAAAAAAGGTTCCGGTCAACTCTTGAAAAAGGTCTTTCTCTCCTTGAACACGGGATAAAAGAAGCTAAAAAGGCAGGCTCTGCCAAACTTTCGGGGGAACTGGTTTTCAAACTTTATGACACTTACGGATTTCCTCCCGATCTTACTGCGACAATCCTTAACGAAAAAGGGTGTTCTTTTGACGAAAAAGAGTACGATGCCGCTATGGATGAGCAGAAAACGAGAGGGAAACAATCATGGGCAGGAAACCTCGATTCCAAAAAGCTTTCAGCAATATCAGCACTTATTGAAAATGGTATCGAGGAACCTGTTTTTGACGGTTATGTAAATGAAGAAGCTCACGGAAAAATAGTTGCACTTTTTGATGAGCAGTTCGATAAAACAGACCAGGTTCAAGAAGGCAAATGTTTTGCAGCAATAGACCCTGTTATTTTTTATGCTGAATCGGGCGGTCAGGTTGGAGACAGAGGTTCCATATCAATAAACGGAGAAACTGTTGCAAAAGTTGAAGACTGCATCAAAGTAAACGAGTTTAAAATTGTGGTTCTTGAAGTTCTTAAGCCGGTTAAAACCGGAGATGAAGTTTTTCAGCACAATGACAGAGCCAGAAGAGGCTCAATAATGAAGAACCATTCTGCAACACACCTGCTTCACTACACTTTGAAATCTATTCTGGGCAATCATGTTAATCAGGCCGGTTCCCTTGTAACTCCTGATAAACTCCGTTTTGACTTCAACCATTTTCAGGCAGTGACAAAAGAAGAGCTGAAAGAAATAGAAAATGAAATAAACTGGGTCATCGGGAGAAATTTCCCGGTAAATACTGAAGTTAAGTCTGCTCAGGAAGCAAAAGATGAAGGAGCTACCGCTCTTTTCGGTGAAAAATACGGAGAAACTGTCAGAGTTGTTTCGATGGGTGACTCGAAAGAACTTTGCGGTGGAACCCATGTCAATTCAACCGGTGAAATAGGGCTTTTTAAAATAACGAAAGAAGAAGGTATCGCCGCTGGAGTAAGAAGGATCGAAGCAGTAACAGCGAACAATGCTCTTGCTCTTTTCAGAGAAACAGAAGAAACCGTTTCAAAGATATCAGAAATTCTCGGAATGGAAAAAGGACTTATAGTAAAAGGTGTTGCAAAACTTATTGAAAACAACAAGTCTTTGCAGAAAGAAATAAAAGATCTTATGTCGAAGCTGTCGTCTATTCAGGCTTCAAAGATAGAGCCTTTGATAGAGGTTGGAACCACAAAAGTTTTCGCAGTTGATTCAAAAAAGAACAGAGCCGATTCTCTCAATCTTGTTGATTCTCTCAAGTCAAAATTTCATGATGCCATGATCGTGGTTACAGGAGAAGACTCCGGTAAAGCAGTTGTGATAGTAGCTTCAACAGGCATTGCAAAAGAAAAATTTCATGCAGGAAACATTCTTAAAAAGCTTCTTGAAAATTTCGGTGGCAGAGGTGGCGGAAAACCTGAAATGGCTCAAGGCGGAGCACCGTCAATAGATTTTGAAAAAATGAAAGAATTGATAAAAGAGATTGCTATCAAAAATTAATTTTCAGGATATGACATAAACCTGCAAAGATCATCAATGTCGCTTTCAACAGGAAGTTCTCCTCTGTTGAAACGGTATCTTATCTTAAACAGTACCCCTGCAAGGAATCTGTAAACACGGTATTCGTTTTTTTCTTCATCATTTGAAAACCGACTAAGCAGTTTCGTCAGCCTGACAACAAGTTTTTTTGTTACTTCAAAGCCTGAGAAAGGGTCAATGAACCGTGTAGCCCACTTGTTTTCCGATACAAAAGAAAGGATATATACAGCTATCATCCTGACTTTCATTTCTTCAGGAATCTTTTCAGGAACAGGCATAAATACAATTTTTTCAAATCTTTTTTCCATCTCTTTGTATGCTTCGGCAATAATTTCTTTTTTAGATGAAAAATATGTATATAAAGTTGTGGTGACAAAACCGCACTCTTTGGCAAGCTCATGAATGGTGAGGTTTATTTCTCCATCTCTGGCAACGATCTCTATTGTTTTTTCAATTATTTTGTATTGAATGCCTTCCGTAAAAACAGTATGTTTTTTTCTGAGCTTGCCCATATTCCACCATTCGTTCTAACGTGGGTTTGAGATAACTGAATCAATTATACGTTAAAATTAACAATTTTCAACTGTTTATTTTTTATTAATGTAATAATTGATATTTAAGCTTGTTTTTGTAAGTATAAGAATGTTTGAGAATAAGGAGAGTGTCATGGTACTTGATATTGTTGTGGCAGTTTTTGTTCTTTTAGCAATGTTTGCCGGATATATTGCAGGAGGATTCAGAGAGCTTGCTAAAATAGCTGTTCTTATATGTGTGTTTGCCCTGTTTAAAGTTCCGTCTGTCGAATCGGCAATGAAAGAGTTCTCAGGTCCCGGATACTATACATATTTCTATGTCGCTGCATTTCTGGTTACTTATTTTATTCTCTACTATATTTTGTTTTTCAGTATCAAAGGGATCCTTATTGCCAAAGAAGGGGCTTTGGGTGAAGCAAACAGAACAGTAGGCATACTTGCTGGTTTTATCCGGGGGATTCTGATTTTGACAGTTATGGTTTATATTTTGGAAGCTCTTTTTGCAAGGGGATTTTTTATCGGTCTCATTCCTCACTCGAAAAACTCAATGTTTTACAGTGTAGTAAAATTTGTTCTTGAATGGCTTTCACTTAAATTTTGATAAATTTTAATGATAGTGTAACATATTTTCTGTAAATTCATTTTGTCTCTTAACAAAGAGTTGGAATGAACTTGCAAAAGCGGGTCAAATCTGCAACCTTCGATTTGGACAAAAAGGAGGTGACAGAC
>SLOD01000053.1 GCA_007132725.1 Candidatus Sumerlaeota bacterium | reverse complement strand
TAAAAACAATAAAAAGTGATAACCGTAACATTTAAAACCCCACAACTAAAAAATTAACTGAGCAAATTTTACTCAATACACTGGGAAGTGTCAAATGATTTGCAACCTGAACAAAACCTAATCTAAAGTTTTATGTAATTATGTAACATGTAATCCCAACTGCAAATTCCATGTTGACATAAGTTTTTACAGTTATATAATCTTTTTGCAGTTAGTGTTGTAAGTTTAACCGCTATTTATATTTTTGGAGGTAGATCAATGAGGAAATTATTTGTATTGTTTGTGATGATCATGATGTCCGGGGTTCTTTTCGGGGATCAGGTGAAGAAATTTGAAGGAGCCGAAATGAAAATGGTTTCGGGTGTTCCTGTTTTTGTAACCAACATTCAGATTCCTGTTAAAACGGATGTTGTTTCTTTGAAGAGATTCATCAAAAATGACTTCTACAAAAATTTTAACATCGGGCAGAATATTGAGCCCGAACTTCTAAGAGCAGTAGATTTTGATGGAACTTCCATTTACAAATTTGCTCTTTTTTACAAAGGCATCCCTGTCGAAGGCACTTATACCGTGCTTACGGTCAGAGATGGAAATGTTCGCAGAATTGCTAACTCAATGGGCAGTATCAACATTGATATAACGAAGCTCATTTCTCAAAATGCCGCCGTAAGATCAGCTATGCAACACCGTGGTTTTAAACTTTTTCCTACGAGATTTCATGCTGAAAAATTGATATATCCTTACTTTAACTCTTTTGTTCCTGCCTATAAGGTCCGCTTTTCTCCCATCAGTCTTGTTGATAACCGATTCCATATTGTTGAAGCAAGAACAGGTAAAGTGATTTATTCCGGAAATTCAACATGGTTCAATGATGAGCCTGAAGAACCTGTAGATAAAGCTCTTATCTGGAGATACAATCCTGTTGTTACTCCTGACCTTGAGGAAGTTGATCTTTTATGGGTAGCTCCGCATGATGATGATTCTGTTGATATACAGGGTTCTCTTATAGCTGAAGAAGACAGTAGCGGAGTAAGGGCTATTAAAGCTTTCAACTGTCCCAACAAAGGGGAAAAGATAAACCTTCAGGAACTCATAGGTTATCCTATTGAAATTCCGATGTGCAGTCCTCTTCCTCTTGCAAATAAAATAGATAACGGCAGTTTTATGTATGACGACTGTGAAGATGGACATAAATTTGATGACGATCATATTCTTGAAGAAAATATAAACCGTTGTGCTGAAATATCAATGTACTATCACAGCACCAAAATATATGAACATCTCAGAAGCCTTTATTCGGATATCGGTTCTGATGATGAATTTTATCTTCAGAATAATGATTCCTCCAGACCTCTTAATGTCATTGGAAATTTTGTTACACCGGAATTAAGTATGGAAGCAATAATGGGTGGTTCGGAAAAGCTGGTGCCTTTTGACAATGCTTTTTTCTCCCAGGATAATCCTATGATGGGAGATCTTCTTGGCCAATTCGGAGTAAAAGGAGATCTTCTGGTATTTGGTCTGGGAACCAGATGTAATTTCGCATATGATGGAGATGTTGTGTATCATGAATTCGGGCATGCGACAATTTATACAACGGGTATAGTTGGAATGGAGTATACTGACAAATACGGTATAACTAATCAGCCGGGAGGTCTTCATGAAGGTCTTGCCGACACATTTACTTTTCTGATGACAAACGATTCCTGTACCGGGGAGTATGCATCTGCAGCTTTTGCTTCAATGGGTGCCGTTATGGATAAAGAGGGAGATTTTTACTGCATGAGATCGGCTCTTAATGAGTATAAAGTTTTCGAAGATTTTATCGGTCAGGTACACTGGGACGGACAGCCGGCTCTTGGTGCCAACTGGGAGATATATCAGCTGCTCAAAGAAGATATGAGCGTTGAAGATGCAAGAGACAATATGACAAAACTCGTTATGAAAACTCTTTACTCGATTGGTACAAGCAACGCATCCTTTAAACTTTACGCCGATACAATGTTGGAAGAAGTAGAGGACGATCCGGTTTTCAGCCCTAAAAAAAGTGAAATAAAAGCGATACTTGAAGAGAGAAACTTTTTTGAGGAGATTAGAGCAAGATCTGCAAATGAAACGATAAATGAGTCTCATGTTCCCGGTACCGCCGGCGATGATATAATGGGAGAAGGAGGCAGCAGCGGCATAGAAATAGATGATGATGGAACTGCAAAAACCATAGCTCCGTCATATTTACAGTTTTATTATGATGTGCCGGAAGATTCTGAAAAAACAGGGTTTGAAGTTAGTGCGACAATAAGAGGTGGTGCAGGCGGGATGATGCCTACTGAAGGTGGTCTGCCCGTTCTGGAACTTTACTATAGAAAAGGAGGTCCGATCGAGTACAACCTCAATGAAGAGACTTTAAAAATAGAAGTCTTAAAGGATGGAAGTGTTAAATCTACAGGAACAGGCAATGCCGGTGAATGGCTGGTTCCCGATGTGGAAAAAGGTGAGAGATACTATTTCCAGTTTATAAATACATCAAGTCCCGGAATACTTAGAAGTATTTCTGTCTCACCTGCTGATGCAGAATCGGAAGAAGACCCCGAGGAAGACGATGAAGAGGAAAAAGAAGAAATTGATTTTGATGATGACGAAATACCTGAAGAGGAAGAATCAAAGTCAAAGTCTAAAGGCTGTTCTGTTATTTTATTTTAACAGGTCAATTCAAATAATTTAAATTTTCCCTTGAAACTTTCTTAATAAAATGTATCATAATGATTAGCTGTTGTGTTGAGAGTCCTGATATAATCAGTGTGGAGGAGTGCACATGTACAAATTATTATGTTTTTTATTTATTTTTTCTTTCATTGCTGCATCTTGTGCTACAGAAGCAGAAGAGTGTTTCAGTAACGAAGAGTGCCCCGAAGGTTATACCTGTGATATGGATAAAAATATATGTGTATCACCGGACAAGACCGGAGAAAACGGTAAAACGATCAATGATTCGGAAGAACATGATGATGGAGAAGTTCCCGATGAAAACGGAGAAAAGCCTGATCCGGGCGGAGGCATTATAACAGCATGTGATCCCGGAGTGCAAGTTGAATGTTATGAAGGTCCTTCGGGAACAAGAGATGTCGGTATCTGTAGAGCCGGTGTCAGAACTTGTCTCCCTGATGGCACATGGGGACCGGAGTGTGAAGGTCAGGTTCTTCCTCAACCGGAAATATGTGGGGACGGCATTGATCAGAACTGTGATGGACAGGATTGGACAGAAGATATGGCAATAGATATTGACGGTGATGGATACACTTACTGTGACGGTGACTGTTGTGAGTTGCAGTATGAATGTTTCGGCAGAGATCCGGAAAGGGTCAATCCGGGAGCATTTGATTTCCCTAACGGTTTTGATGATAACTGTGATGGTACCATTGATACTCCCAGGCAGCTTTGTGACGATGATATTGATCCTAACAGCAAAGATCCTGTAGATTTAGCAAGAGCAATGGATATATGTCCCATAACGGAAGACACTCCGTTTGGTCTTATAAGTGCCGAAATCTCTTTTCCGGATGGAACGGGAGTGGGCATGGTTCCTGAAAACCAGTATTCTGTTCTCACGGCTTTTGGAAATACTATTGTTCCAAGTCTCGGGGGAGCTTTTGCCGCACTTTCTTCAGGGAATGCAAAAAATCCTATAGGTGACCCGAATGTTCAAAATGAAACCAGTTCCGGATCCCCTCAGGACTGGTATGAAGCTAATGGAAGGCGCTATCCCACTTCGTCTGAATGCGGTCCTTTAACATCTCCAAGCGGAGATCCCGCAAATGACCCTGTGATGCTTACCTTGCATGTTAAAGCACCTACAAATGCTGAAGCTTTCGGCTTCGACATTTACTTTTTCAGTATTGAATTCCACGAGTATGTATGCTCCCAGTACAACGATTTTTTTGTTGCACTTCTTGATTCGGAGTTTTTCAGCGGAAATCCTGAGGAGGCTAATCCTTTTGATAAAAACCTTGCAATGGATCCTAACGGAAACCCTGTCGGTGTAAATATGGGAAGTCTTTTTACAGTATGTGATCAAAAACCTCTTATAGCTCCCCAGAAAACTCAGTACTGTGAGGGTAGTGAGCCGTTAAACGGTACAGGGTTTGAAGGTCATGGTGCTACAGGATGGCTTTCTGTGCGAGGGAATATTGAGCCTGCGGAAGAATTCAAGGTAAGACTTGCAATATGGGATGCCGGTGATCATATTCTTGACTCGATGGTCATCATTGACAACTGGCAGTGGTACCCGACGCGTCAGAAGCCTGGAACCGATAGAAAATAAAAAACTGCTATAATATAATACTGCAAAGTCAAAAAAAAATGCCCCCGTTTCAGGGGGCATTTTTATTAAAGATGGAGTGTTGTTACCGGGACCTTTGGTAAGGGATGCCTTACGGCAGTGTAGGATTGAAGTTAATCATAGTGTTGGTGTTGAAAAGATGCATTTCTGCATTGTTGATCGGTGAATGAAGAACAACCCTCTTTGTTTGTCATCTTTAAAAGAACCTTTAATACATATTTTATAGCAATATCTGTGCCAAACTTTGCGACACGATAGAAAAGAAAAAAAACAAGCACAAGAGATTGTTTTAATAGACTGTTTTTTCTTTAATTTTTATGTCTCCAAAGATAATGTTTCCATTATATTGAAAGATGTGTTGCTTGAGGTTTTCAGTGTTGCTTGATGTTATCATTGTTGCCACAGGATTAAATAGCTTGACAGCGGTATTTCAGCTCTATAGCCGGAGGGGTCTGTTACTATCGGGATATAGTCTTTGCCATTGAGCAGAGATTCATAATTAATATAGTTGACTTCCCCCTTTTTTATAACTTCAGTGATGTCAATGTTTATCAGCTTGACATCCTGTCCCGGGCACCAGCCTGCTCTTCCAAAAGGCCATGATCCGAACTGATTGGGAACAACTCCTTCAGACACAAGATTCAAGCAACCTTCTAAAGTGCCTGCATTGTCAAATCTTGTAGCAAAAGGTTGGCCGTTGACATAGAAAATTGATTCGAATTTACAGAACTCAGCACAATTTTCAGCTTCAGATCCATTACCGTGACCGGTAATAAAAGCTGATATCCATACCTTATTTACGGAGGCCGGAATGTCTATGTTCAGTTGCTCCCAGTGAGAGTTGTAGTTTTCATCAAAAGGGACAGTTCCGCTATACAGGGGAACAACCTCTGCCGGATTAGGTGCTTCTTCTTTTCCTGGGATATAAATGAAGTCAAGATGATTGATATAATTATCTCCATTGACTGTGAATCTGAATCTATATTTCCCGGGATTTTCTATAAGAGGAAAGAGAGGGGAGATGTCTGTGAGCCATTTCCCGCTTCTACCGTAAGTTGTGATCCATCTTCCAATTTCTGTTGTGCAGTTATCCGAAGTTTCGTTCTCACAGAGAAAAAGTTGTAAGAGTCTATCCCACTCGCACTCTTTTTGTGATTCACATATCTGTTCCAGAAAAAGATAGAATCTCCCCGGACTGTCCAACTCAGGAATTTCGATGGTAAAGAAGAGCTCTTTGACCCAGCCTTCACCTTCAAAAGGAACGCCATCTACTGCAGGAATAACAGTTGACACAGAACTTTTATTTTCAAGAAATGAATCAAGCTCATACTCATAGTTATAAAGTTCAGCCTCTTTTGAAATAAACTCGAATTTGGGGTCAAGAGTGGAAGATCGCCAACTGTGGAACAACCCTCCTTCCCTGATTTTCTGAAAACGGTCTATCCCCATAAAAAAATCGGGATGCTTATCAAGCCACTTATTTAACCACGAATCAATTTCCCGAACAGGTCTGTCAGCGACATGCAACTTTTCTTTGATTTGTTCGTTTCCTGTTATACTGATTCCATTTTCAATGTTTTTTTTGAGTTCTGATATCTTCTCAGCGTAAGTTTCGTGAGTTCCATCTACAAGAAAAAAGTAGTGGACATTATCAGGAGTAGAGTCCATCATTTTTATTATGTCTGTTGTCCATATAGACGTGCTGATTGAGTTTGAAGGTCTGTAGATGATAAATATGTAACTGTGATCAGGGTTTCTGTTGTCGGCAAATATCCAGTCTCCATTTTCGGTAGGAATTGTAAAGTTCCCGGCGGTATCCCCAAAATCAATACCGTAAGGTCCATCCTCGAACATATCGTCTATTTCATTGCGGTCTTCAGTTTCAGGTTCAGAATCATCGGGGAACTCTTTGTCTGACTCAATATCTTGGTCAAGGATATCAGGGTCTTTGTCCAAATCTACTGAAGTATGTCCACTTTTTGTACATGAGAGAAAAGTGGTCAACAAGCATAATAAAATGAAAATCTGAAAAATTTTAGTCACAAATCCCTCTTGTTTTTAAGTTGAGTTGTTGTTTCAGAAAATCGTGAGTGAGCAGCCTCCGGAGCTTTTCTTTTTGCATACAGATGGTGATCCGGTGCAGACATAACCTCTTTCAACAAGGCAGTTGGCACTGCAACCATCGCCATCTATTCTATTTCCGTCATCACATTCTTCGCCAACTTCCAGAATTCCGTTACCACACACAGGACCGCTCCCGCTCCCTTCTCCGTTTCCGTTATCGCCATTGCCAGGGGAGTCCGGATCATCGTAACAGCCTGAAGTGTCCCATCCTGAGCAATCATCTTTACAGGGAGCTTTCCCGTAAGGTTTTGCTCCGGCTACCTGACTGCAATCCAAAACATCCCCGTCACATATTTCTCCCGGATCTAAATTGCCGTTCCCGCAAAGATTTTCACCTCCTCCTTCGCAATTTGAAGTGTCCCATCCCTTACAGTCATCTCTGCAAGGAGCGGTTCCTCCTGTAAAACTACTGTCAACCATTGTGCAAGGTCTGTAACCTCCGTCACACACTTCATCCCCCTCTCTGATCCCGTTGCCGCAATAAGCTTCAACTTCAGATCCTTCAGGCAGTATCATGTTTGAAATACAGTCATAGCCTGAGCGTATCTCACTGTAACCACATTTTGCGATACATTTTCCCAGATAACATTCAACTTGGGTGTTTCCGTTGTAGCAGTCCGCATTTTTTTCACATTCAGCAGAACAATATCCTCCCGGCCAATCTGTTATACACATAGGGTCTTTAGCGGTATTAAGACACTCGGAGCTTTTTGAACATGGATGTCCGGCTCTGCCTATACCTCCATTTTCACAGTCTGTATCTATAGTACCGTCACAGTTGTCATCTCTGCCATAACCTTCTCCATAACAGAGATCTATTTCAGATGTAGGGATACATTCGCCACAAGTTCCGTCTTTTGCACCGTTTACCATAGCATGAGCATCGACTATTCCGAAACCGTAACATGGAGAGTGATCTTTTGAACCTGATAAAAGGTAGGGGTCTTCTTTGGAAACCCAGTCACCTTGGGAACAGTATCTTGTCGTTTTTGCTGCCGAGGCTTTGGCACAGTTCATGATCCCTGAAAATGTAAGGTCTGTATTTGCAGCGATCATCAAAGCGATAGCTCCGGCAGCAACAGGTGCTGCTGCACTTGTTCCGGAGAACATGCTTGTATAGTCTCTATCATGAAAAGTATCCCCCATACCAGAGTTGTATCCGGCTGTTCCTCGTGTATCGGTTGTGTAGGCTCCTGCACCTGCGGCAAGATCTATTTCCCATCCGTAATTTGAATAGAACGCCTTTGAACCAGATGAGTCAAGGGCACTGATGGCAAAAAGGTCATTGTTTTTTAAAGATCCCTGAAGATTTGTATTGCAGTTATCATTTCCTGAAGCCCAGACCATCACTGTTCCTTTTCCGTCTCTTCCGTTAATTCTGCCGTAATCTACGGCCTGAGCCTGATTGTTGTCGGCAGGAGAGCTGACGCAGTTTCCCCAGTTGTCTTTTCCCGGAGGCCCCCAACTGTTATTTACTACCCATGCTCCCTGATCTACGGCATATT
>SLOD01000198.1 GCA_007132725.1 Candidatus Sumerlaeota bacterium | reverse complement strand
CCGACTTGAGGAGCGGCGATGCCGACACCTTTTTCTTCAAGGAGTGACACCATCATCCTTTTTTCAAGCACATCATAGCCCGGAGAAAACATTAAAGCCGGTTTTGACTTCGCTCTCAGTACTTCATTGTCATCCTCATTATCATTTTTAAAAACTCTCATCGCTATGTTATCCGGCTCGGAGGTTATGTACTCCAGTTCAATTTCTGTTAACATACCGGGGTCTGTGTCTTCTTTTTCCCTGATTGGAGCAGAAGCACATGAAAAAACTGAAATAAATGTGGTAAGTATCAGAAAAAACTTTAAAAATCCGATAATTTTCATCTCCATGACAAATATCCTCCTTTCAGGAAAAAACAGTATTAAGGTTTAAGAATACCATTCGTTTTTTGTGTTTCTGCGACCCGCTTCAAGATCACTGTCAAAGTCACCGGTCGCTTTTTGAAAAGGATCGAGAGATTTTGTCCTTATCTGCTTTCCTTTAAATATAAATTCATTACCGGAATAAACCAGTCTCTGAAGAACAAATATGTCACCGGGAAGAGTACTTATAAGAAAAAACGGCTCATCCTTTTTTCCGTAATTCGTGTTTTCCTTAAGCCTCAAAAGATTGGGACCGGCAGCCTCCGCCCTTGAAAGTTTCTTTTTTGATGTATCCATGACTCCTCACTAAATAAAGAAACAAAAACGAACCGAAGTCATATTATCAAAAAATCACATTTTTGCAACTGTAGTTTATCCTTAGCTGTCTGAACCTTGATTTCTATTGCACTATTAGAAGTGGTGTGTTCCAAAATGGAACTAATCTCTTTTTCCTTTAACTCTTTACTTCTACCCGAATATTTTCCTGCCGAGAAATCGGAGTTTCCAGACCCCAAGAAGAGCTTCTTTGAATATTTTGCCGCTCATTTTGCTTTCACCTTCTTCACGGTCAGGGAAAACTATGGGTGTTTCAAATATTTTGCCACCGGCAACTTTTGTCCGGAACGCCATTTCTATCTGGAATCCGAATCCCGACAGTACAAGAGGTGTACTGATAACTTTTTTGAGGAAAGAGGCTCTCCAGCATTTAAATCCTGCTGTAACATCATTGACACCGAGATTAAGTATAGTAGATGCATATAAACTTCCGCCTCTTGAGATGGTCCTTCTGACAATGTTCCAGTTCCTGGTTCCCCCACCTTTAACATACCTGGAGCCGATCACAACATCGTACCCTTCTTCAATTTTCGCCCTCATTCCGGGAAGATAGTGAGGCTGATGGGAAAAATCAGCATCCATCTGAAAAATTATTTCATATCCTTCATCTATCAAAGTTGAAAATCCATCAATATATGCAGCTCCAAGCCCTTCTTTTTCTTTTCTCACTTTCAGCTTGGCATATTTGTTCTTTTTCATAAACTCTTCGACCAGTAAAGCAGTCCCATCAGGGGAGCTGTCATCTATTATGAAAATATCCGCATCGGGAAGAGCCTCATGAACCGCTTCCATGATCTTGACAACATTTTCCTTTTCATTATATGTCGGAACACATATGCCTGTTTTAGCTGACATTTCTTTCTCCCAGCATTTTTTCTGCCGTTAATAAAAGATCTTTGTTTGCACCATCTCCCATCATCCTCGCAAGTTCCCTTATCCGCTCATCTTTGGAAAGAACCTTTATATGAGCAGTTACATCGTTACCTGATGTATCTTTTTCGACAAGTATATGACATTCACCTGCCGAAGCAGTCTGAGGGAAATGAGTTACGGTCATTATCTGGTTCCTCTTTGAATTTTCAAGCATCTCAGCCGCAGCATTTTTTGCAGTTTCACCGCCGATACTACTGTCAATTTCATCAAAAAGAAGCACCTTGCCCGATTCTTCATCAAGAAGTTTCATCGCAAGAAGAAGCCTGGAAAGTTCACCTCCTGAAAGAGAGGTCACACTGTGCATATCATCAGTTCCGATAGTATTTACCTTGAACTCCACAATATCGAGACCATTTTCCGAAAAATCATCAAGAGGAAGAACAACTACAGAGAACCTTACACCACCCATAGCAAATTTATCAAGATATTTTAAGACCTTGTCTTCTAGAACTTTTGTTGCATCCTTTCTTTTTTTCCTTATAGCCAGTGCTATATCCTCAGCCTCCTTTTTGTACTTTTCAAGATCTCCACTCAAAGAATCTATCTTTTCAGGCACCTTATTTATCTCATTGAGCTCCTCATTCATTTCACTCTCTTTTCGAAGCAACTTACCGCTTGAGGAGACACCATGTTTCATCAAGAGCCGTGAAAGTTCATCATATCTCAGTTTTATGTTTTCTATCTCCTCAAACTCAAATTCATCCTTTCTCGAAATTACACAACTGCTTCTTGAAAGATCTTCAGCATCTATTGAAAGAGATTTCATTCTTTCTCTAAACTCTTCCATATCTATGAGTGAAGCAAGTTTTTCTGCCGAAGATGCACATTTTGAAAGAGAGCCTGAAGCCTCGTCCAGAAGAGATGTTATTTCACCGGAAAGCTCATTGATCCTGCTTTTGTTTTCAAAATAATTTATTTTTCCGGCAAGCTCCTCATCTTCATTTTCATAAGTCTGTAGCTTCTCTATCTCATTTATTTGGAATTCAAGATAGTCTCTCCTGACAGGATCATCTTTTTTTTCCAATTCTTTTATCTCACCCTCTGTCTGCCTGATAAGAGCATAAATTTTCCTGTACTCTGCAAGATCTTTTTCATTCCCGGCGATTCTGTCAACAACAGCAGTACGATAATCTTTTTTAAACAGTTCCCTGTTTTCAAATTGCGAACCTATTTCTATCTGATCTGACAAAATATTGTGTAAAACAGAAAGAGCTACAGGAGAACCGTCAACATAACAACCGTTTTTAGAGCCGAGAAGCCTCTTTACTATTATTCTGTCCGGAGTTTCAAGAACTACAGGGCTGTCTTCAATATTTTTCTTTAATTGGACATCACCCTTTTCAATTGTTATTTCTGCTGAAACTTCAGCAAAATCACCCCACTTTCCAACTATGTTTTTATCTCCTCTTTCTCCCCTGATCATTTTCAGTGCCGATACAAAAAGACTTTTTCCGCTTCCCGTTTCTCCTGTTATAGAGGTCAAGCCTTTTGCAGGAACAATATCGGATTTTTTAATTATCAGAAAATTTCGAAGAAATATCCTCTCTATTTTCATTTTTTCAATCCCGCTTTTTCTTTAAGAGTCTCTACCACTTCATTATACCCGTCACCGGAAATTACCCATGATCTATCTTTAAAGACGACCGTAATACCGGAATCATTGGTAAATATATCAGTTATTTCTTTAATGTCAGCTTTTTCCTTTATTTTTCCAAAAGTATATATGTAGAGAGATATGTTGTCAAAGCCCCATGAACAGCTTGCCCATTTTCTCTGCCGCCTACGACTGACAAATGTCCCAAGATCAATTACAATACTGTCCCACTTTCCTGTTACAGGTTTTCCCACCGGAGGCTTGCCCATCATGACAAGCATAAGCGTTAAAGCGGCCAGAACAATAGAAAAAGAAAACATTACAGAGAAATAATCTGAAGTAAGGATCATTCCTCCGCTATAAAGGTAAAAGAGAGTCGCAAAAATAAAAAGAATGATATATACTGGAAATATTCTATAAATTATTTTTTTCATTTTTCCATCTTAAAAATTTTTCAACTGTGTAAAAACTTCCTGTCACAACAAGCAGCTTTCCTGATCCGGTTGATTCAGCTAAAGCTGCTTCCATAGTTTTATTGTCATTTTCTTTTGACACCATTTTGAGTTTAAGACTTTCCGGAGCCATTTCAACTATCTCCTCCGCTTTTGCACCTCTGATCTCTTCATCTATGGAAACAGTGAATATGTTTCCCCCGATCTCACCCAAAACATTGAGAACCGAAGGGATATCCTTGTCTCTCATTGATCCGTAAATAAAGTTGACCAAGCTGTTCTTTACGGACAAAGTTTTTACAAGAGCCTCTATCGCAGGAAGATTGTGTGCAACATCAACAACGACATTCTCCATTATCCTCTGATATCTCCCGGGCACATGAAAATCTCTGAAAGAAGGAATCTTTATTCCGGTTTCAGTTTTTTTAGCGACAGCACAGGCAAGAGCAATGTTCTCCTTTAACACTCCGTTTAAATCGGCTATTTCAATTCCGGGAAAGCTTGAGTCACCGGGAACTGTTATTACATCAGAAGCACCTTTGTTAAAAGCTTCCAATCCAAGCCAGTTATCAAACTTTTTATCATCACTTTTTTTTATAAAAACAACATCTCCTTTTTTTACTATTCCCAACTTTTCCAAAGCGATCTTTTCAAGCGTATCGCCCAGAATATGCATATGATCGAATCCTACAGATGTTATAATGTCGGTTTTAGGCCAAAATATCACATTCGTTGCATCAAGTCTCCCTCCAAGCCCCACCTCTATTACCACTCTTTCGCACCCCTGTATCTCAAAGTATTTCCAAGCCATTAAAAAAGTAATCTCAAAAAAAGAAAGAGAATCGAAATCACTTATGTTACTTTCAAGATATTTATAAAGTTCAGCAACTTCTCCATCAGTTATATCAACACCGTTGACAGATATTCTTTCATTAAAATCAAGCAGATGAGGGGAAACAAATTTTCCCGTCCTTAAACCATTGGAATGAAGAATGTGAGAGAGTGCATACACTACAGTTCCTTTTCCGTTAGTCCCGGCAACATGGTATAAAGGTATTTTTTTTTCAAATATTTGAGGAAAAGCTTTGGCAACTCTTCCTATACCGAATTTTATCCCGCCCCTTCTTGCAAAAAGAGCTTCAAGAAATCTGTTTGTCATATCTCCTTTTTTAATTTTAAGCCGGCAACTTCAGCTAAAGTTTTAAAAACGAAACCTCTTTTTAAATAATACTCTATCGTCTTTGTTATCCTCCTTTTCTTTTGATCTAAAGAAACCTTAAGGTCGTACTGCATGTTTTTAACAGGCATGAACAAAACTGAGTCACTAACCTCACAAAGATCTATCGCATGAGTTTCCACATTTACATAATTTCTTAATGATGATAAGTAAAGCATTGTTTTAAAAAGAGGTTTTGGGAAAGTTGTCAAAGATGTCCCGATCAAAGGAATGCCGAGTGGAGGAAGCAGAGTAGTAATGGGAAGTTCTACGAAATCCCCTTCATTTGATCTGTCTGTTATACTGTTATCAATAAAAGCAGGTTTACAGGATGCAAAAGAATCTCTAAAAGAGTTTATAATAGATGCGGAAGATTTTCCGGAAAACTTTTTCTTTTTTATTATGACCCACTTTGCAATATTGTATATAAATGACGGAAACGAAGATGAGTCATAGATGTATCCGGCACTTCTTACACTCTTTATAATTTCCCGGGAAGAATTATATCCCGGACTGCGGAATCCACGGCACTCATACTCCAAGTTATCAGCTATTGCTTTGTGGTTTTCCATCAGATCACCCTCTATATCACTTGCAGACATGAGAGATAACTTATAGTTGTGGGAAAAAGAGTGGTTTGCCACTTCATGTCCTCCTTCCACGATCTTTTTCAGGATACTGAAGTCATCTTTTTTTAGATGGCCGCATGTTATAAAGAAAGTTGCTTTTATAGAATATCTTTCCAGTATTTCAAGAAAACGGGGAATAGAAGCATAGATGACAGGATCCCGGGCAGGAACATCCTCTTTTTTTATGCCGTGAATCGAATAGTAACAAAATAAAGGATCGACATCTATGTTTAAAGATACAATTTTCATCAGCGGTTTTTTATTCTGACATTCCAGAAAAGATAAGTAATGTTTGAAAGAACTTTAGGAACTCTGTGAAGCAGCCTTATCGATGGAGCCCTTTTTTCATCAAGAGATATAGGAACTTCCTTGATCTTAATACCCATCCTTTCCGCCCTTATGACAAACTCGCTGGCAAAAATATCTTTGCCCACAAGACATCTGTCAAGAACAGGGATCAAAGGTTCTCTTATAAAAGCTTTTACTCCATGGGTATCTGTCCCTTTGAACCCGAGCACTATTTTAAGTAAAATGTTAAGTGCCCAGGTGGCAAACCTCCGCTTAAAAGGTCTTTGATCGCTGGCTCCTGCAATCCTTTTGGATCCCACTATCATTTCAACATCTTCTGTTTTAAACATCTCAAGACTTTTTTCATAAAATTCGGGCAGACAGAGGTCTATTTCATCACAGATAACTATTTCACCTTTTGCCTCCCTTATCCCTTGCTGCAGTGCCAGTCCGTAGTCAGGCTTGTGATAGTGAAAAATAGAAAGAAAAGGATACTTTTTTGAAAGTTGCTCCCCCTTTTCAATTGTTCTGTCACTGCTCCCGTTTTCAGCAAGTATTATTTCAAAATCATAATCTTCCATATATGGTTTTATATCACGCATTAATTTTGTTACAGCACCTTCCAGTATCTTTTCTTCGTTATAGACCGGGATAACTATTGATACTAACCTTTTTGTCATATTTCACCAAATATCAAATTTTCCATTAAAATTACATCTGATGTGAAATTTAGTCAAATTTATTGTTTGTTCCCGACCCGTTTATATTTACTGTTCGTTAATTTTAAATGACCGCTTAAAATATCGCCAACAATAGTTCTCTAATCTGCAAGAGAGTTTATTGACTACTTGTTTTTTACAATCATAATTCAACTTGTTTTTTGTTAGTTTTACATTTTAAGGAGCTTAAACATGAAAGAAAGTATTAAAAAAAGAATCGTAGAAAAAGCCAGAGATCTCCTGTTCACCAAAACCGAGGAAGAGATCACCATGAATCTTATTGCCGGAGAACTCGGAATAACTGCTCCAACCCTGTACCATTACTTTAAAGGGAAAGATGAATTGCTTTATGCAGCAAATCAACTTATTACAGAAGAGATCACTGCTCTGATGTCAATTAAATTTCCCCCTTCAATTCCTGCTGAGATGAGGATAGTTACTGCTACAAGTCTTATCGCCGAATATTTTATGAAAACCGGTCTGCCGGCATCTTATCTTGTAGAAGACCCGAAAGACAGACCCATTGTTCTGAAAGAATTTAGAAAAAAAATGACAGATCTTTTTTCCATGTATTATAAAAACAAGAAAAAAACCAGCAAAGTCGGAGTAGAGCAAACTACTTTCCGTTATCTTGCCACTATTGAAGCCGACTTGGTTTATTTGAGAAATACAAAAAAACAACTTTCTGAAGATTTTGCAGAAAAAGTTTTTTCAGTGATTATCTAAAATTCAATTCTAAGGTTTAAGCCAAGTAGACCAAAAGTCACATTTTTCCTTTTTCAGCTGAAATGACATTTCAAGTTCACTGAATATTTCGAGATAGTTTTCTTCTTCACCGTAAACAGCCCATCCTTCAAGTTCTCTGCCATAAGCAAAGTCAACCCAGAGATTTGTTATATTTTCAACAACTTCCTGATAACCTTCTTCGCTGTTTTTATAATAATCATGCCATGTGTTAAAGAGGTATCCCAGTTCAGCACCGTGAAAACTCCCTATTCCAGTCTGCTTACCATAGTCGGGAACATGGGTAAAATGATAGTATCTCACATTTTCATTGTAATTGTGCAAATCTCTTGCAACAAGAATTGATGTGCAGTAAAAAACTACATCTCCGAAAAGATCGGTGTAAGCATGCCAGGGTGATTCATAATCAGATGCCGGATACTGGTCAAGCACACTCTGCCCGATAATACCGAATTGACTCTTTACAACTGTTTCGTACTGTTCCTCAGTTTTAAGATGATCTTTGTAGCCTATTGTGAACACTGTCCCTTCATCACCGTTTGTTCCGATTATAAGGGGAATTTTTTTTCCTTCACCTTCTATCACCATCTGATAAGCAACATCGGTAAAAAGTTCACCATCAACATGCGGACCGTAACTTTCACCATCTGAAAAAATTCCGCCTTCAAGAGTTTCAAGAATATCTTTTGCAGGTT